>JAEUSA010000442.1 GCA_016788945.1 Leptospiraceae bacterium | reverse complement strand
AAATCGGTCGGGGGCGAAGTTTTCAAAATGATAGACGTGTTGTCTTCGGTACTGCCCTGAATGTTACTGCGCACATGCACTTTTACCTGATAGGTCTTGCCTGTCGTATCTCCATCGGCAACGATTATATCGCCGAATTCCTTGAAGGTGATAGTTTGCCCTGACGAGCTGGCAATCGTGTTATTGCTGCCCGGCCCCTCGAGTATGAAGCGAAAATCGGCAGCGTCGCCTGTACCGATATTCGTGAAGCGCAGCTCTTTTATTTGCAGCGGATAGCCGTCTTTCGAGCCGTTTTCTTTGACTGTAAATTCAAGAATAGTCAACGCAGAACCAATCGAATTTGACAGAGAACTTATGGTCGCGGGGGCCGCCGTGGCTGTCTTGTCGACCAGCCCTGAATAAATACCGGCGCCTTTACCGCTCTCGGTGAATGTGACGCCAATCGGTTTCTGCGCGATGCAGCCGACAGAGAGCAAGACTATTGTCAATGAAATGCATTTGCGCCACATTAGAAATACCACCCTACGCCGAGACGCGCGTTGAGTTCGGCCTGAATGCCCCCTGTAAAATGAAACATGGTTACTGATGGAATCAGGACAACTGCCCAGCGCGGCGTAATCGCGTATTTCGTGGTGAATCCTACTTGTGTAAAAAAGTAATACTGTTCGATAGTTTGCGTCGACACACTTTGTGCCACGGTCGTGTCGACAGGTTTGCGGGTAAGCGCAGAATAATCAAAATAAAAATTTGCATAACCCAGACCAACGCCAAGATAAGGTTCAAGCCTGATAAATGCCAAAGAAAAAACATAACCCACCGCAGGCAATGCCTCGGCCGAAATAATGCGGGTCGGTACATTGAATCCATCGCGCGCATAGTCTTTCTTCGCGTAACCGCCGTTGAGGCTGAATTGCAGAAACACCGGCCACTTATAGCGGCGATTGAATATTTCACCCGCGTGGTGCCGCTGGTAGGTGAGCTCAGCGTTAAGGTGCGGAAACTCGGCGTTCGACAGGGTTGTTTCGCCGGTTAGATTCGTCGTCGTTTTGCTGAAGCCGAGCGCCCGCGCACCGAAACTCAGCAGCACCGTACGTTTGCCTTTTTCAGGGTCGTAGTAACTGCCCCCTGCAGCGGAAAGGTCTTGCTGCGAGGGCAATGCCGATTTCATCTTTTCGCCGAGCTCATCGGCGATTCTGGAAAAAGAATCAAACATCTTTGCTGACAGTACAGTTTCGGTTTTGAATTGCAATGCTATCTTTTCACCGTCGATTTCGTATAAGGTTAAATGCAGTTTCAGCCGGTTACCCACAACAGAGTATTTGCCGGCCAGCACCAGATCTTGCCTCAACCAGGCCCCCATCTGCAGTGCTGCCGATTTAGTGTGCAGGTCTTCGTTCTGAATCAGGTTATCTTTCTGTGTGGTCTCAATCGCCTCTGGCGGCGGATGCATAAAAAAATACGTTTCTGCCAGCCGTGTGCGCAAAGTCTCGGCGAGCGAAGCACCGATATAAGCATTGTCTTCGGCCCCTTCATTCACCGGATTCAGAATCAGCAGGCGTTTAACGATCGGAGCAGAAAATACCGGCGCGACGAAGTAGGGCATCAGCACAACAGAGAGTGCCGCAACCTTTCGCATATGAAAAGTATACCGGGCATTTTCGCGCACGTCAAGCAGTTAACGCCCGTAAGGCGATAAACTCAATGTCTTCCAGCGCGGCCGGTTCACCGGTGAGTTTCCAGATGTGGATTGCCCCCTCATAAGCTGCAAACATACGCCGTGCCGTGACCATCGCCGACTGCGAGTCGCTCGCGAGTCGCTGCTCAAGAACATAATCGGCAAGCACCGCAATCGTGGCATGTGTCAGTTCGCGCACCTTGGCAATGAGCCGGGGTGACTCATCGCCGATCTGCGCGCGCAAATTCGCCATCGGACAGCCGTATAACTTTTTTTCGCGCAACTGCCGCAAGATCAGCCGCACCCACGCGCGGAGAAATGCCTCCGGTGTCGCGGAGCGCGCCATCAGCTGCGTGATCAACGCAATATGGTGCCGGCCGTAGCGCTCGAGATATTCTTCACCAAGCAATTCTTTAGAGGCAAAATAATCGTAGAAACTCGCTTTCGCCGTGCGTGATTCGGCAATAATCTGGTTGATGCCCGTCGCCGCATAACCCTGAGCTTCAAACAGCCGGGCGGCAGTGATAACAATTCTCTCGCGGGCAGAAGTTTCACCCGGCAGTGGGGATAAATCTCGTTTTTGGGTGTGTTTTTTCATTGACGGGATACATCCTCCTTTGATACAGACAGACTTGTCTGTATGTCAGTTTGCCGAGGCAATATGCTGCGGCAAGCAGATTGTGGTAACAACCACAAAAGGGGGAGCAATGGAAACTTTGGCAGAAAATCTTGAAATGGCAGAAATCGCCGGCACGGCCACGACCGTCAGCGAGGCAATGAACACACGGCACAGCATACGCCGCTTCGACGCAAGGCCCGTAGAACAGGAAAAACTCGATCGCATCTTCAACACGAGCCTGCGCGCACCCAGCTGGAAAAACTCGCAGCCGTGGAGGGTACACGTGGTCATGGGCGACAAGCTCAAACGCCTCGCATCCCTCATGACCGAAGCCGCCCTTGCCGGCAAAGTTACACCCGACATAACGTGGCCGACACAATACCCAGCCGATGCAAAGCGGCGCATGTTTGATCTCGGTATGAAGATCTACGGCGTCGCGGGAATTGACCGCAAAGACAAAGCTGCTCGCGATCAGTTCATGGTCGATAATTTCAAATTCTTCGACGCACCGGTCGCGGTTTTTATCACCAGCAATTTTGAGACTAACTATTATGTAGGCATCGACATCGGCTGCTACCTGCAATCGGTAATGCTGCTCGCGCGTGAGCAGGGCCTTGGCACATGCCCGCAGGCCGCGCTGTCTGCGACGCCTGAGATTGTGCGCTCCGAATTAGGATTACCCCCGGAACAGAAGGTTTTGGTCGGTCTTAGCCTCGGCTACCCTCTACCGGAAAAAGACCTCAACCGGTTTCACACGCCGCGCGAGGCATTTGAAGAGAAGGTAAAGTACTATACGTGAGGGAAAGGCGCGCCCGTCAGGCGCGTCCACAATCAGTACTTGTTCCTTTTGTATCGTTGGCCGAATCTTGCCTCAGACTATTTCTGGTGACTCCAGTTTGGGTGGTCGAAAAAATCTTCATAGCGCAGAAGTGCGTTGTGGATTTTATCATGCCCTTCTTTTTCATTTCCCTTTTTGAATAGCTCAGCGCCTTTGAGCAAATCTCCGAGAATCGGATGGATTGCAGCGTCGGCTGCAGGTTCGAGTTTGCACTTTTTGAAAATATCCTGTACTGTTGTCTCGATTTTACCACCGGTGTCTGAAAGATTAACCTTCGCACCGGCTTCATGCATTGCCTTCATGGTATTCAGTATCGCTGTCATACGCGCGCGAAGATTTTCGTCGGTGGCGAATTTTTTAGTAGGTTTCGGGACCGCAGCGGTTGCCATACCCTCGGCATGATGGTGGTGCCCAACCTCATCCGCTGATTTTTTGTGGCAGCCGATAAACACTGCTGCCAATGCAGCTGCCATGATAAACAGACCGGCTATAATATTTTTCTTCCCTTGCATTTCTCACTCCTTCATTTTTTCTTTGTTCTCAATAAGATTAACGAAATCGTTACCCAAAATATAGTCCTGAAGCCCATGGCGGCCAGCGTGCGTATCTCATAGGCGCGGCCCAGAGCAATGTGGACAA
>JAEUSA010000440.1 GCA_016788945.1 Leptospiraceae bacterium | reverse complement strand
GTCCAGTAGTGCTCACCGCGCGCGGCCAGAAACAGTGTTTGGTCGCTCAATCCTATCAGGGGTAGTAATACTACGACGGGCAGAACTTCATGAAAGCCGATCGCCGGTTGCACGAGAGCAAAGACCAAGGCTGCTAAGAGTGCAGCGTAGAGCAAGACATCGAGAATACTGCGGCGATGACCGCCGAGTAAAACTAATCGCGGGTAGACGGGCAATTTGGTTG
The DNA here is from genome assembly GCA_016788945.1 of Leptospiraceae bacterium. GTDB lineage: Bacteria > Spirochaetota > Leptospiria > Turneriellales > Turneriellaceae > Turneriella. The sequence goes on along the minus strand of JAEUSA010000440.1, from coordinate 1,768 downwards.
TGCCGGGTCTGAGAAAATACAAAAAACCGCCGACGGGGGGAAAATATCTGCCCGTCAATGGACCCGAGCCGCAACCTAATCCTAAAACTTCGAAGAGCATACTCCATAAAATGGCTTTCTGGAATGCAACCGGATGAAAAATCCATGTTTGCCACTGAGCAATGTCGCCGATTCCGGGGGTGAAGCGGCAGAACAAGGTCCACACATAGATGTAGAAGGCTACTTTGAGAACATAGAGTATGTAAGCACTGACGGGCGTGCCGTAACCCTGTAATGCCCAAGCTTTGCACGCCAGCTCGGCGCGCTGAGCAAACGGCAGTTTCACCCAAGTTAGCGGATCATAGGGTGGTGGTGTCGGCTTGATAAAACCCATAGGCGGCATAATCTCGTGCGGTGCAGTCGGCTGGTCCAGCAAAAATCGGTTGACATAATGCGCGATTTGCAATCCTCATAATAAATAAATTCTGCCCGTGTGCTTTGGCGCATGACTTGCAGATCAAGATCGTTGGAGGTCATTTGCCCATAGCAGAGCGCAGAGAACAGCGGCGGTTCAAGAGGGTTTTAGTACAGCGCTTCGGCGGCTGCGTTGTCAAACTCGCAGCACCCGCAATTTCGCAGGCGATTTTGACCGACATTTCTGTCGGCGGAATGCGCATCCTGATTGAAGAAGATATTCACAATGATGACATCCAGCCGGGCACAGAAGTGAGCGGTGAAATTGCGAGCGAGAATCCAGGTTTGTGCATGAAATTTTCTGCGGCGATTGCCTGGCAAAGGCCATCATCCGTTGACGGCGAACATGCAATCTATATGGGGTTGCGCTTTGCCGATTACACGCCATTACCCGATGCGCTGATGGCTCTCATTGACCAGCACGACGCGGTCGATTAAGAGTTCAAATCAGCACATGCGACATAACATGGTCGGCATATTTCTTCTTTAAGACAGCGTTTGTTTTGAGATCCGTGCCGCGCACAATGCCTCGGCAGGTGGCGGCACCGCAGCGGCAGTTGAGCTGAAAATCAGGTCGCGATTCACTTGTCGCATAATCATAGGTTACTTCTTCGCCCGGCTGAATGTCGCGCAGCGCCGTCATGCTGCCATCGGCTTCGAACCATGTGTTCGGATCACAACTGTGATTCATATAATCGGCGTCGTCGCCGGCTTTACCCTCGGGTGTACCGTAAAACTGGTCGGGACCGACTTGGTAACAATAGTTGTAGAAATTCTTTTTCTGTTCGGGAGTGAAGCGGTCTATTTCGGCCTGCGTGTAATACTTCTCGTCGTTTTCTTTGCGCCAAACGAGTTCGCCCTTGAGAATTGCAGCGCGCGCAAAAAGTCCGCGGCCTTCTATGTCGCTGCCGCGAACCTCAATATGCCGGTGAAGCATTTTCGAGGGATGTCGTGCGTCTCACCCGAACGTGGCCTGCACGCGGCGCGCTTTCGGCGGAATGGAAAAGATCGTATGGGTTCGCGAGCCCCGCGCTGCGGATGACAAAATCAGGCACAATGCCCAGTTCGATGTAATGCTGCTGTAAAGCGAGTGGTAGATATTTGAAATCGCGCACGCGGCTGCGGCACGAGGGAACTCCACACGCGCAGTCCATTTCCCAATGGTCTTCGGCCATCGACGTAGAGTAGTCGAAAGTGATTTCCTGTTCGATCGCGATGGTTTTTATCGCAACGAGAAACGCCTTGCCTTTGTGAATCTTGATGCCGGCGTTGGGTTCGCAGCAGTGATTGACAAAATTATCGGGCGAGGTTGTTG
>JAEUSA010000410.1 GCA_016788945.1 Leptospiraceae bacterium | reverse complement strand
TGAATAGATGATTGGTCCGGAAAATTCTTTCAGCGATTTTTCCCTGAATTTCTGCCAAGTCGCAGGCAACAGGCCTGCACGAGGTGGATTAATTAGTAAAACCTGCGGCTGAAAAGCCAGAATCTCATCTTGCAGTGTGTCTGAAATCCGATCGGGAAGGAAAAGGTCAGTGACTCGGTAATTTTCGGAGAATTTACTTTCAATTTTTCGGTTGTTTTCGGTAAAGTGAACCTTGCTCACGACATCCTTGCTCAGGATATCCATAGCTAGTACCGACATATCGTTCATGAGAGATTGCATCCGGGAAATAAATCCGAAACCTGAAAAAAACTCCAATACCCTTGGTGCAGATAGTCCTGTCCGCTGGAAATATTCACTAATTGCCGTTAGCCAATAGGGCACAGCCCGCAAATTTGCCTGAAAAAAGCCGGTTACAGGAAAATCAACATTTATCCGCCGGCCAGAAGGCCAGTCGATCGAATAGCGTACCAACGTTTCGATCTCATTCTTTGAATTCAGAATGGAAAAAACTGCATTTCCGTCTGTATTTAGCCTGATTCGCACGGCCCTGACTTCGACGGGATACTTGGGAAACTTGTCACGTAGGTGCTTTTCATCAAAAATCAGGCAACCGTGCTGAGGAAAGGCTCTGGTGCGATAAGAAACTGGTTCGTAGAAACCATATGTGCCGTATTTATTGATATGCACTTGCACATGATTGCGATAATGCCATCGAGTTTCCTCCGGAAGGCGATGGAATTCCATAGCTGCAACGGCGACTTGATTTCTTTGTAGTTGAGCCATTAGCCAATCTTGCTTATAGTGCAAAGTCTGCTCATAACTCATGTGCTGCATGCGGCAACCGCCGCAGCGCAGGTAATTGTCACACGCTGGCTTCGCCCGTTCGGTGGAGACTGTTCTTAGCGCCCACAGCTCATGAGCAAATTCGCCGGCGCTGTCCGCAGGCAATTCGTCAAGCCGCGCAAGAACTCCATGAGCAACTTTTGATTTTACCTGAGCGAGCCTCGCAATGAACCGCTCGCCAGGAAGAACTCCCCAGACAAAGAAGACGTGTGGTTTATACTTTTCTTTTTCTGCCTCATTGACGAAGTACGATAAACCGAGCCCCTCGGCAACAAAGTGCTTACACTCAAGTTCGACAAATTGGCCAGGCTTGAGTTTACGGATATTCATTTCTGGGACAGTTCTTAGCTATGGATTTCCATAGCTAAGAAATCTAATGCCGAAAGTGCCGCATTCCCGAAAACAACAGAACTATCCCATGTTCGTCGGCTGCGGTCACGCTGTCAGCGTCTTTAATAGACCCACCTGGCTGCACAATGGCGCGCACACCGATCTTTGCACAGGTATCGACGCTGTCGCGAAAGGGGAAAAATGCCTCCGAAGCCATCACCGAACCCTTGAGACTGAGTTTGGCATCGGCGGCCTTAATTTCGGCGATGCGGATACTGTCGATGCGGCTCATCTGCCCTGCCCCGATGCCGAGCGTGCGCCCCTGCGAGGCAAACACCACGGAGTTGGATTTGACAAATTTGGCGACTCGCGATGCAAACGCGAGGTCTGCCATCGTCTGCTTATCTGCCGGCGCTTTTGAGACGACTTTCAGATCGCCTTCATTCCACAACGGCAGATCCTGATCTTGCAGCAGGTAGCCACCTGCGCCGGGCACGGCACGCAGGTCGCGGCTTTGAGCGGCGTCGAGTTTGGAAAAATCTACCGTGATGAGGCGAAGATTTTTTTTCGCCGCCAGAATTTCCAAAGCACCTTCAACAAATTCTGGGGCGATAATCAATTCAAAGAAGTGTGGAGCCAGGTTTTCCGCAGCAGCTTTGCCCAGCGGTCGGTTAAACGCGACGATACCGCCAAAAAAGCTCACGGGATCGCAATCCATCGCATACTGCAGAATCTGCGCCTGATTATCTCCCGTTGCGACACCGCACGGGTTCGTATGCTTGAATATGGCACAGACCGGTTCTGTAAAATCTGCGGCGAGGCGAATGGCAATATCTAGGTCGAGAATATTGTTAAACGACAGCTCTTTGCCGGCATGTTGCTTCCACGGTACGTTTTTTCCGGCTTCTACGAGATACGATGCATTCTGGTGCGGATTTTCCCCATAACGAAGGCCTTGTTTCTCGACAAGGCTCAACCGCATTCCTTGCGCGCCGCTCTTTTCTTCGAGATAGGCAGATATTGCCGCATCATATGCAGCTGTGCGGCGGTAAGCATCGAGCCGCAGCTTTTCGCGCAACTGCAGCGTTGTTTGACCTTTGTGTTGTTCGAGTTCCGCGACAACTGCGGAATATTGCTCAGGCGAAACCACGACCGCTACTGACGCGGCGTTTTTCGCCGCCGAACGCACCATCGCTGGGCCACCAATATCTATATTTTCTACGGCTTCTTCAAACGTCGTACCGCTTTTTGCGGTTACCGCTTCAAAAGGGTAAAGATTGATAACCACAAGGTCAAAAAGCCTGATGTCATGCTTTCGCGCCGCCTCGAGGTGTGATTCTAAGTCGCGACGCGCAAGAAATCCACCGTGGATTTTGGGATGTAGCGTCTTGACGCGACCATCCATCATCTCGGGAAAACCAGTATAGTCTTCGACGGCGACGGCGGGTATGCCCTGCTCGATCAGAAATTTCAGGGTCCCACCGGTTGAAAGAATCTCGACGTTCAAGGCATGGAGTTTTTTCGCGAACTCGCTTAGACCAGTCTTGTCTGAAACAGAAATGAGCGCGCGGCGAACAGGAACTAGATCCAAAAGTACATCCTCATGGCCGGGTGCAAGCCACCCGGCCTTAACAAAAATCAGATGAGCAGAGTCTGGCCTTCAAAGACGTCCTTACAAGGACCTGTCATGTATACATGATTGTCTTTTTCAGACCAATAGATCTCGAGAATACCACCCTTGAGCTCGACCTTTGCTTTGCGCTTGATTTTGCCCGAGAGCACCCCCGCGACCACTGCCGCACAGGCACCGGTACCGGAAGCGAGCGTCTCACCGACACCGCGCTCCCAAACACGCTGCTTGATATGGTCTTCGTCGACCATCTGAATAAAATGGACGTTGGTGCGGTTGGGAAAAAGAGAATAATTTTCAATCATCGGACCATATTTGGTGACGGGAAAATTATCCACATCTTCTACCCAAATCACGACGTGGGGGTTACCCATCGACAGCGCCATGAACTCGAAAGTATTATGATCTTCGAGATAGATTTTTTCTTTGAGAACTTTTTTCTCTTCTTCACCCGCTGCGCAAACCATCGGAATTTTCGCGCGTTCAAGAATCGGCTCACCCATGTCGGCTTTCACGCGGTAGACGCGGCCGTCGCGCACCATCAGAATGCAGGGGATAATACCGCGCAGAGTCTGCACATTAATCTCTTGTTTCTTGGTGTTGCCGCGGTCATAGAGATATTTGCCGAGGCAACGAATCGCGTTACCGCACATCTCTGCTTCGGAACCGTCAGGGTTAAAAATACGGATTTGGAAATCAGCCTCGTTTTTGTTGTCCGGAGGCATAATTAGCACAAGGCCGTCGGCGCCGACACCATAGTGACGGTCGCATAACAATCTCGCCGCGCGCTGAGGATTCTTCGGAGAGTCTTCAGTAAAGAGGTAGTCGTTGCCCAAACCTTCGAGTTTCGCAAATCGTAATGCTTTAGAACCGCTCATTCAAGCCTCCGATACGGATAATCTGGTAAAAATTCTTGCAATTGCTTCAAACTTTCGCAGAATGCCGGGTATTTTGACAGCCAGTTCCTATGACCGAGACAGAGTTTCAAGCCTTATTTGATTCGTACCAGAACTCTGTCCGCACCAATGCAAGCGATCCGATACCGCAAAAGATCCACCTGATGGTCTATAACTACGCGCTGCGCCGGCACCAGCAGTCGAGCGACGTTTCGGCGGATTTCTATCTGCACATGCTGGCAAAACTGGCAGGCATACTCAACCGTTACGACCCCCGTCGCACACCTTTTTACCAGTACATGGCGGCGCACCTGAATTTCGAATTTTCGCACTTTTTGCGCCGGCGCAAGCTGCCTCGAGCACAGACTGAACTGCTATCACTTGAAGAATTGGCAACCCGCCGCATCGAAATTTCCGCCGCGCCGCAGGGCGACGTAATTCTCGCCGAAAGCCTGTTTCTGAGTCTGAAAACACCGCAAG
>JAEUSA010000353.1 GCA_016788945.1 Leptospiraceae bacterium | reverse complement strand
CGCGAACCATCGCGTTTTTCAAATTTATACCAATAGTGCCCCGTGGTGCCCTTAATGTCATACGATTCACCGCGGAATTTATAGCCTTTCTTGAACAGCAAGTCCAGCATCTTGTCGCGTTCGCCGCTGGTATATTCGGCGTCGCAGGCAATCGAAATGACCGGTTCTTCGTATTTGGTGGTCTGTTCAGCGACGCAGGCTTTTTCGCCCCACAAAGCAGCCATTTCACCGCCGAGGGCTCCAATATCATCGCTGCCTTCATCAGCTTCACCCTGAGCGGAAGCTTTTTCGTCCTGACCACCGAGACCTGCAGTGACGAGACCTATGCATGATACCACCGCCAGTACGGAGAGATATTTTTTCCAGTGCTTCATGTTTTCCTCTTAGAAATCAATCTTAGGCGGTTTCGGCTTCGCCGCCGCCGGTGCGGCCGGAGCTGCGGGAACCGTCGCGGTCGGTGGTTTCACGGTTACACCCGTAGCGGGAGTTCCGGTCACGGTGGGGGCGGTGACGGTAATACCCGGAGCTGCGGACGCAGGTGCTGCCTCGGCTGCTGCCGGTTCGTTACTGCTGCCACCCTCTGAATCGGGTTTACCGTCGGAGAAATCAAGCGATAACAATGCATTATCGAAAACGTATTGGTATTCTTTCGTGCGGTTCGCCGGGGCGACGCATATCAGCTGCAATACCTTGTCATCGGCGACGACGAAGGCCGTCGTAACGGAATAAACTTTTTTGCCGCTGCGCACGGTCCAAATCTGTTTTTCGAGGTTCTTACGAAATCCTACTTCTTTTCTTTTGACCAGAAACACCCTGTCATATTTCACGGCGAGGCGGGTTCTCAATTGCAGTATCAGCTGGTCGAGATCGGTATTTTCCGCAGAATATGCGCGTACCTCGATCGCCACGCGGCCCGCGCGGTCTTTTTTCTCAAAATGCACGTTTGCGACCTTGTCGCGCGAGCGCGAGGCCTGCCCCCACAACGAGGGTACGTCGATCGTAAAACCGGGTTCTTCGGTTTTCGATTCCCAATAGAAAGGTATTGCCCATAACCCCGTCGTAACGGAGGCCAGAACGAGCATAGTTGTCAGGGCGCGCAGCATAGAGTCTCTCCCTTAGATCATCGGTAAAGGCGCAACCCAAATTGAATGATCAGGGCATTTTAGTTACCAATAATCCATTGACGGATTGCCTTAACACCCGGGGCTGCGCCGTGCGCGCTTTGATGTTGCCGATTGCCCTGCTTATCGGGTTTGCGGGCCTTAGGGCTGAAGAACCATGGAGTATCAGCCGCGAACACCCGGTAACCTCGGATGTGCCCCTGCCGGCCGAAGACAGGCACCGTGACGGCTGGAATCCGCTGATTGTTTTCTACCAGAAATATATCAGCCCGCTCTCCGGGTCGACCTGCCATTATACGCCGACCTGCTCGCGGTATACGGCAGAGGCGATTCGCCGCTATGGCCTGCTGAAGGGCATGGTCATGGGTACCGACCGGCTGATCCGTTGCCATCCCGGCCAGCGCGAATATCCGCTCGACATTCCGAAAGACTACTGATGCGGATCACACCCCTGCTGTTCTTTTTGGTTCTGGCCGATGCGGCGTTCGCTAAGACGAACGCGCACGTCGCCCCGGATTTCAGCCGGCCGCAGACACACCTGAAGATTGCCGACCATTTTGCCGACGAGCACGACTATTACCGGGCCATCACCGAGTACAAGAAAGTTGTTTTTCTATTTCCGCACTATGAAAAGATCGACTGGGTCCATTTCCAGATCGGGCGCATGTACTACGAAGGCGGCAGGTATCCGCAGGCAAAACATGAACTGTTGCCGCTCACCGAATCGAAAGACGATAACCTGAAATTTTTTGCGCACAACTACATTGCGCTCAGTTACTATGAAAACGCCGAATTTGCCAATGCCGAGCGGCTGTTCGAAGAATTGAAAACAACCTCAGCGGGCGCACCGTATGCGCTCGACTACACTATCTATACGGGAATGGCTGCCGCGGGTAAACGCGACTTCAAGAGCGCATATGATCGCGTGACCAACGCCAAAAAAATCTGGCAAGAAAAAACCGGAGACAGCGGCAACTTACCGCAATACAAAACTTTTTTTGACAGCGCTCTGCCGCTCGTCGACAAAGCGCGCGACCTTTCGCCGAAAAGTCCTTATTGGGCGATTTTTTTCTCTGTGTTGTTTCCCGGCGGCGGGCATTTTTTTCTGCGCGAGTGGGATACCGGCTTTGTCAGTCTCAGCCTCGTCGGCGGTGCGGCGTTTCTCGCCTACGACGGTTTTATGCGCGAAAGCACGGTACAAGCACTGATCTTTACGACGTTTGCCACCGGTGCGTATATCGGGCAAATTTATTCAAGCTACCGCACCGCACGCAAGTACAACGAAGAACTCGGCGATATGGAGTTTCGTGAACTGACGCGCCAGTTCAGAAGCCTCAACGTCGCTCTGCAGTTCCAGACGCGGTTTTGATAACCTGTTCGAAAGCTTTAAGGCCAACTGAAGATAATTCGATTTTGATCGGTGACGGCAGACTCACGGAAGCCGTCATAGCCGGTGATGATTGCCGTGTGAACCCCGTCGCTTGGCGTATTGAGCGTGATCACGCGCGTCGCGGGTGAATCGATTCTCAGGACGACGTCGCGTTGCAGGTAATAAGTATTCGGCACGCCATTATAGAAGTAAAGAAAATATGTTGTGACTTCGGCGTTGCTTTCCGGGTCAATCGCCGCAGTATAGTCAAGCCGTAGCTGAGACTTCGTCAGTGTGACCACCGGCACCGACGGCGGGTTACCTCCGGCGATTTTATCGACGCCTGCATAGTAGTCTTCGGGCAAAGGAGAGTTTACCGTGCAACCGCTGAGCAGCGCGACGGCCGCAAAAAACAC
>JAEUSA010000326.1 GCA_016788945.1 Leptospiraceae bacterium | reverse complement strand
CGGCTCGTCGAAATCGATTCGTCGGTCATTCTGCAGCCTGGCCCCGCGCTGTTCATCGACGGTGTCGACCGGCTTTATGACGCAATACATGGTACGGGCACCGCATAGTTTTGAATATTTTCTGGCAATGCCAGAAAATATTCAAAAACCGACCGGGTGCGCGAACTCTATCCCGAAATTAACAAAGTCAAGTCATACCACATAAAAGTTTCCGCTCTGCACACGCTTTATGTAGAAGAATGCGGTAATCCGAAAGGTATACCTGCGCTGTTTCTGCACGGCGGCCCCGGTGCGGGGTTATCGCCGAACCACCGGCGTTTTTTCAACCCGGAAAAATACCGCATTATTCTCTTCGACCAGCGCGGCGCGGGCAAAAGCAAACCGTATGCCGAGCTGCGCGAGAATACGCTGTGGGATCTCATCTCTGATATCGAAGTTATCCGCCAGAAACTCAAAGTGTCAAAATGGCTGGTGTTCGGTGGTTCGTGGGGGAGCACGCTCGCGCTGACTTATGCGATCAATCATCCCGAGCGTGTGCTGCATCTGATCGTACGCGGTATTTTTCTCTGCCGCCACGAGGAAATCTTGTGGTTCTACCAGTCGGGTGCTCATCAGATTTTTCCCGATCAGTGGAAAAGCTACGAGGCGGTGATTCCCGCATCGGAACGCCATGATATGCTCGGCGCCTATTACCGCCGGCTGACATCGAGCGACAAAAAGATGCGCCTCGAAGCCGCGAAAGCCTGGAGCCAATGGGAGGGCGCCACCATCTGCCTGAAACCCGACGCCAAAGTATTTCACGAGTTTGGCGAAATCGCCGTTTCGCTCGCCCGCATCGAATGCCATTACTTCATGCACAACTGTTTCTACCCCGAAGACAATTACATATTGAACAATGCGCATAAGATTCAGCACCTGAGCACAGACATTATCCACGGCCGTTATGACATTGTCTGCCCCGTCAAAAATGCATTCGATCTAAAAGAACGCCTGCCTCGCGCTAAGCTATTTGTGATTGCCGACGCGGGGCATGCCGCTTTTGAACCGGGCATCCGCTCGGCGCTCGTCGAAGCGACCGACCGTTATAAGAAGAAGTGAAACTCCTTGCCTGCCGCGCGACTTCTATCATTCAGGCCGCATGCGAAAACTCGTTGCCCTCGCTTTCTTAATGATCGCGACCTGCGGCTCACCACAGGTACAAACCCCGCCCAGCGAAGTCAAGCTGTGGAACAATCCTGATGAACAACTGCGTTTCATGATCAAGATGTCGCACCATCTCGTTGCACCCGTCAGGGACGAATGCATTGACCGGGTTCTTGGCAAGCTGAAGCGAGGTAAAGGCCAGAGTATGGCCGAGCCTGAATTTCATCAAATTGGTCTTTCACCGGGCTTGCTGTCACAAGTGAAGCGTCAGGCGGCACCGGCTGCACCGGCAGCTGTCGCCAGCGACGGCTGTGAATCATCACTTGCCTCATGCGGTACTTGCCATCTGCCGCGCGTCAACAACTGCGATTATCGCCTCACGCTCAAAGACAAACCGACGCTCGTCGGCAAGGTCATCGGCGACGGCGACAAAATCCGCTTCGCGGTGCGCACCGAAGGTGAGGAACAGCGCGTTGCCGAAATCGAACCGCGTGACATCTTGAAAGCCGAATGGCTGAACGGTGCTGACGATATCACCACCTGGTGGAATTTCAAGCGGCTCGGTGCGCGCAGCCGTATCGTCAAAAAAATGCTCAGCCTGTCGGCTAAAAATAATGTTGGTTGTACGAATTGCCATATGCAGCACGGCAACTTCAAACTCAACGAAACGGGTAAGTACTTCGACACCACCGGCGCAGTCAAACGCGACGTAACGCTCGAAGCTTTCTTGAAATAACGCGACCGCCCGCGAACCGCCGACAGATAGAGACTGCGCGTGACGCGCAGTCTCGCTGTGCCAGATTACCCTATGTACTTTCAGGATATTATTGCAACGCTCAACGCCTATTGGGCCGAGCGAGGCTGCGTCATTGCGCAGGGAATCGACTTGGAAGTCGGCGCGGGAACTTTTAATCCACACACGTTTCTGCGGGTGCTCGGCCCCAAGCCCTGGGCAGTAGCGTACGTTGAACCCTCGCGCCGGCCGACCGACGGTCGCTATGGGGAAAATCCCAACCGCGGTCAGCACTACTATCAATATCAGGTCATTATCAAACCGTCGCCGCTCGACGCTCAGGAGGTCTACCTCGGAAGTCTGCGCGCGGTCGGCTTCAAACTCGAAGAGCATGACATCCGCTTCGTGCAAGATGACTGGGAATCACCGACGCTCGGTGCGAGTGGACTCGGTTGGGAAGTCTGGTTGAACGGCATGGAAGTCACGCAGTTCACCTACTTTCAGCATTGCGGATCTTTGCCACTGAACCCCATTTCCGTCGAGTATACCTATGGCCTCGAACGGCTCGCGATGTATTTGCAGGGCGTTGACAGCATTTATGACATCCAATGGAACAAGACGATGAAATACGGCGATATTCACCGGCAAACCGAATGGGAGTATTCTCACTACAACTTCGAACTCGCCGACACAAGTAAACTCTTCCGCTGGTTCGACGAATACGAAGCCGAAGCGACGCGCATTCTTGACTGGCCGAAAGAACCGCTCGTTTTTCCAGCTTATGACTACATGCTCAAATGTTCGCACGCATTCAATCTGTTGCACGCACGCGGCGCGGTGTCACCCACAGAGAGGCAGACCTATATCGCGCGCGTACGACGCATGGCGCAGCGCATCGCCGAGCGTTACGTAGAGATACAGACCAACGGCCAAAAAGAGCAGCGCAGCGCCTGATATGCCCGAAGGCTTTGAAGTCGCGCTGTATTCGCTGCTGACGATCACCGTTTCCGGTGTATTCAGCATTGCGTTGGCACGATTGTCGCATGTGCACCCGGCCTATTTTTTTCTCGGCTCGGGGCTTTTGGCCGCACTGCTTCTTCCATTTGCTTTGCCTTCATCGGCCCTGCTCGTACAGCTTGCACAGATCGGCGGATTATTTGTTATCTTTCTATCGGCGCTCGAAATTGAATGGGATCTCCGCTTCACCTGGAAATTGCGTACGCTGATATCGGGTATCAGCGTACAAATCGTGACCGGTGCCGCCGTCGCTGCAGTGTTTGTCTGGTTTCTGAAGACTGACCTCTTGAGCGCGATCGCCGCAGGCCTTTTGGCGAGTATGCACACGCCAGAACGCAAGGCCTCGGTGGTGAATAGTGAAACTTTTCGCAATAGCCGCGTGTCGAACGACGTTGCGCTGACGGGGCTCATTTCAGAAATCGCCGCGTTGGTAGGCATGTCGCTGATCATTGCTTATTCTCAGCAGACGGTGATGAGCGGTGATCTGTTGCATGTCGCCGTCGGTGCGATGCTGATCGTGCTGATTCTGGTTTCGTTTATTCCGCAGGTTCTGCGCTTTTTGATGCGCCGTGTCGGCGAAGAATCATACGCTCTTTATTATGCAATGCTCGCGCTGCTGTTGATGGTAACCCTTGTCGTGCGCCGATCTGGTCTCGAACCGCTGCTGGGCGCATACGCAGCAGGTTTTTTTCTGACACGTTTTATCAGTACAGGTTCAAAGGTACTCGAGCGTTTGCGTTTCACAGGCCACAGCGTTATCGTACCGGCTTTTTATTTGGTGATCGGTATGAGCAGTGATCTATTCTCTGCGCTGACATCTCCAGTACTTTCGGGAGCGGGGGCAATGCTGGTCGTGACGCTGATTGCGGCAGCGTTCTTTCGTTACCTGATCATGCCCGGTGCAGGCACTTTGCAGGCCTTTCGTCTACTGAGAAAAAATCCGCTGATACTCGTGCTTATCTACATTGCGCATGCGCGTGGAATCATCACCGCAACAACGCTGCACACGCTGTTGGTGTATGCCGTTCTGAATGAAATCATCGTTGTCGTGCTCTCGCGTCTGACAGGCGGCGCGCAAGATGCCGAGCCTATTCCATCGGCCCCGCCGCGCGTGCTGGTACCGCTCAGTAATCCCGAAACGATGTTGCCGTTGCTGCACCTTGCCACGCACCTCGGCAATGACGGCGGCGCCGTGCGCATCTATCCGCTCAACGTGGTTCCCGACCAGCCCGGTGCCGAAGAC
>JAEUSA010000323.1 GCA_016788945.1 Leptospiraceae bacterium | reverse complement strand
GCGTTCGAGGGCAGCATCCGAAATATTGTATGGCGGCGTCACGTAGATTACATCGCCCAAGGGCCTGATAATCACCCCCTCGGCAAGGCAAACCCGTCGCAGTTCTTTGCCTGCGGCGGATGTATAACCGGAAGCGCCGGTGGACGATACCAGATTCGCTGCGCTCACGGCACCTAAAGCACGCGGCGAGGCTATTTTTCCACCATGCAGCATCAGCAGGCGCTGCCACTGCGACTGCATCATGCCCTCAAGGCGTCTTACCTGATCGAGTCGGTTTTCGCTCTGCAGCAGTTCGAGCGAAGCCAGGGCAGCAGCACAGCCCACGGGGTTACCCGTCATCGTATGCCCGTGGTAGAATGTCTTTGCCGGGTCGTCGACACGAAAGGCGGAGTGAATTTTTTCTGAGACCAGGGTCACCGCAAGCGGAAGTGAACCTCCCGTAAGCCCCTTCGCTAAGGCAAGCATATCGGGCACAATGCCTGCCTGTTGGCAGGCGAGCATAACCCCGCTGCGCCCCATGCCGGTAAAAACTTCATCGCATAACAGCAGCACGTTGTATTCTGCCGCAAGCTGGGCAATCTGCCGCAGCGTTTCGCTGGTATGGAAAACCATACCCCCCGCCGCGGCGATCAGGGGCTCGATGATAATCGCCGCTACTTCTTCTTCATGCTGCTGTAAGAATATCTCGAACTCGCTCAGCACGACACTTGCTGCGTTGCCAGTTGGGTACGGCAGACTGTGCGTGGCAAACAGCAACTCCTGATAAGGTTGCGTAAAAACAGAAGCGCCGCCGACTGCCATCGCGCCGAACGTATCGCCGTGGTAGGCCGAATCAAATTTGACAAATAACCTACGGCCTTTGTTACCCGTATTCTGATAGTATTGCACGGCAAGCTTGAGCATGATCTCGACTGCCCCTGAACCGTTATCCGAAAAGAGCACATGCGAAAACGCTCGGCCTGATGCATCCAAGAGCTTGTCTGCGAGTTGCTCGGCGGCATCATGCGTAAAACCCGCTAAAAGCACATGATCAAGCGTCGCCAGTTGTTTTTCAATGGCGGCGACGATCGCCGGGTGACGGTGCCCATGAATCATCGTCCACCACGAAGCGATCGCATCGACGTAATCGCGTCCCTGAGCATCATAGATATACTCTTTCTCGGCGCGGACAATTTTCAGTGGTTCATCGGCGTTGAGCTGCGCCGTGAAGGGATGCCAGATCATGCGAATGCCTCGGCGATTCTGCCCTCGCGATCGAAATCCGCGGCATGGTGGTTTAGAATTTTGGTCGTAAGTTTTTCGCCGTTCAGGAAAAGAGTACCGATATGCGCGGCATTGCCCATCTCGCAAATCGTGCGCCGGTTATCGGCATAAAGCGGATTTTCTCTACCCACGAAAAAAATTCCCGGACAGAAAATTCCGGCCGAGCGCAGTGCAGCAAGGCTCAGCAAAGAATGATTGATTGTACCGAGACCGGTGTCACACACCAGCAGCACGGAAAAACCTGCCTGCCGCAAGAGATCAAGGTTCGTGAAGTGTCGCGTCAGCGGTACCATGAGTCCGCCGGCAAGTTCGATCAGCGTAGCCGGCTGCTGGTCGCAACAATGTTTCAGTAATGTTTCCGTGTCGATACTCTGCCCGGCCTGCTCCGCTGCATAATGCGGCGATGCGGCCAGTGGAAAGGTCGCAAATTCGGGGAAAAAGAACTCTGCGCTGAGACCGGTCAAAGCGGCGACAGTTTGCCGGTCACTGTCATCACCGGTCTGGACGGGTTTGAAATATTTCAACGTCAGGCTGCGCGCATATTTCGCCATGATGAGTGCGCTTGTCAGAGTTTTTCCCACACCCGTGCCGGTTCCCGCGACGACGAGCGGCATCAGAGCCTCTCCAGCGCGGTGATGAACCGACGCGCGGTATCCAGAGTGATTCCCGAATTTACCGAAATGCGGATGCGCGATTCTTTTACCGTCGGTGGCCTGATCGCCTTGACATAAAACCCGGCCTCAACGAGGCGCCGGGCTTTTTCCAGCGCGTCACGCTCCGAAGCGCACAGCAGCGGAATGATTTGCGAGCTGGAAGCGAGCGTCGAATAGCCGAGGCGCTTAAGCTGGGCGCGTAAAAATGTCGCGACCTCGGCGATGCGCTGACGCTCACCCGCCAACGTGCGTGCCAGCCTGATCGCGGCAACGGCGGCGAAGGCTATCGCCGGTAGCGGTGCAGTCGAAAACACAAACGTGCGCGCGTTATGGATAAGGTATTTTTTTACCCGCGAACTCGTCGCCACGAATGCACCTTCAAGCCCCAACGCCTTGCCACAGGTGCCGACGCTAAAATCCGCGCGGCCCCAATGCCCCGCTGCGAGCCCCTGACCGTCTTCACCCCACACGCCAAGTGCATGCGCATCATCGACGTAGAGCAGTGCCCCATGACGCTGCGCGAAGTCGAAGAGCGCGGGTAATGGCGCAAAGTCTCCATCCATGCTGTAGAGCGATTCAACAATGATGATCCGCTTTTTTTCTGTCGCCTTGCTGAGCAATTCTTCGAGATGACTCAGGTCATTGTGGCGAAAATACACCTTGCGCGCGCCCGACAGCCTGACACCGTCAAGAAGAGAGGCATGGCAGAGCCGGTCGGTAAATGCAGCGTATGCACCGTCGAGAATCGCGGTGAGCGTGCCGACATTGGCCGCATAGCCGTTTGCGAAAAACAGCGCATCGTCGCTACCCACCCAATTCGCGTACACTTCTTCCAGTTCAGAAAAAATATCACGGTGCCCGGCCACCAAACGGCTTGCCGTGGAACCGGCACCGAACAGATCAATGCCCTGCTTCAGCGCAGCATGAATTTGCGGATGCCGCGACAGGCGCAGATAATCATTCGAACTCATGTCAAACGCATCACTTGGCGCCGGAGGCGCAATCAGGCGTCGTTCGCGCGCGGTGCGAGCAATAAGCGAGAAAAAATCATCTAGCTGCTGTTCAAAGAATTGCATGGATTGGTCAGTTTACGATACCCGCCCGACGAATCAAAAATCGAAATCACGGCGCACAGCCAGAATGATTGACGCCACTCGTCACTGCGGTAACATTATGCATGGGAATGGTCTATGCGCAAATTGAGCTGTCTAATCCGAAAATGCCCGAATTAGTACCGTACCAGGTTGAATCGCTCGTTGATACGGGTGCGTTTATGCTCTGCATACCGGAGCATGTTCGCCTTCAGTTAAGGCTCGATGAGCTGGAAAAACGCGAAGTGACGCTTGCCGATAATCGAAAGCAGCTTTGCCCGTATGTTGGCCCCGTTCAAATTCACTATGCAAACCGAAGCTGCTTTACCGGAGCGCTGGTGTTGGGGGAAAGAGTCTTACTTGGTGCGATTCCGCTCGAAGATATGGATTTGATCGTACACCCGCTCAAACGTGAGTTGGTCGTAAATCCGCAGAGTCCTAATATTGCCTCAGGTCTCGTTATGTAGCCCCCGTACACTCATTCACGGCGCCGCCTTTTCAGAAGGCCGGTGACCAACCTTACATACTGTCCCGTTTATCGATCCACTCAACGGCCTTCGGCCATACTTCGCGCGGAGCGCTGATGCCGCAGACGAGGTCCATGTGGCCGTAATGTGTGGCGCTGCCATATTCTTTGCCAAACACGATCAGCTTTTTCTCACACTGCAACTGATCCATAGTCCATTCGACGCCGTCGAGCGCGCACAACCAGTCGCGGTCACCGGCCAACATCAGCACGGGAACCTGGATACGGCGATCATCGGCACGATGGGGAAAACCACCCGACAGGCGCGGCATGCCTTCGGCCGCGGAAATCAGCTTGATCTGGTTCCACTCATTGACAGCAATCGGTTCAATCATCTCGCGAATGATCGCCTGCCCGATTTCGGGCCGCATATTTTCCGGGTTCCACAAGAAACGGTTCCAAAAGGTATTCAAACCCGCAAACGGCTGCATCGGGCGCCAGAATTGCGGTACGGGAAAATACTGCATCGCACTGATGTAATCCAACCAGCTGCGAAAATGGTTGATCGTAGAATACGTGTAATTGAGCGCCGAGGCAAAGGTGGTGAAACTGTGCAGGTTCGCCGCCTTGTGCCTGATCTGGTAGAAAAAGCCAAGGATGCCCCCCATACTGTGCCCCACCCAGTGCAGCTTTTCTGTTCCGTGTTGTTCAATGATATACTCCGTCGCTGCGGGTAAATCGCAGAGCAGAAAGTCGTCGATCGACCACTGTTTTCCCCGTCCGGTGTGCGGGCCATCGCTGCCGCATCGCCCGCGCAGATCCATCGAATAGACAATATACCCCCGCGAGGCGAGATGACGCGCAAAACTCAGATCTTCGTGCCCGAAATCCCAGACGCGGTGATTCGAAGCGATGCCGTGCAGCAGAAGCACCGGGTGTTTTTTTTGCGGCAGGCTTGCACCCAGCGCCGTCGAGGTATAACGGTAAAGAGCAATCTTCCAGTGATCGGGTGTGACGATTTTGATGTCTTCACGCTGCACGCGTTGTTGTGTTTCTGTAGCCATCGTTACTCCGCAAACATCTCTTCGATAAGTCTTGCATGCTTCGCGTGCACGGCGTTACGCCGTATTTTCATCAGCGCCGTCATATCTTCGCCAACGCGCAGCTTATCCGGCAAGAAGCGCACATGCGCGATGCGCTCATGGCTCTTGAAACCATTTTCTTCACTGATCAGGCCATGGCAGATCTCTTTGAAAATCGTAATCAGTTCCGGTTTTGTGTTAAGGTCATCTTTCAGATTAAACTCCGACACGTTATGGCCTGCGTCGATCAGGCGATCGTAATCGGGCCAGATCAGCACGCCGAGATTTTTCTGGTCTTGCCCGACGACCACCGCCTGCTCGATCAGCGGATGTTGTGCGAGCAGCGTTTCGATCGGCACGGGTTCGAGATTTTCGCCTGAACGCAACACGATCGTATCTTTTGCCCGGCCGCGAATTGCCAATGCACCGCTGCGCGTAAATACGCCGATATCGCCGGTATTCATCCAGCCGTCTTTGAGCACCTTCAGCGTCGCTTCACCGTTCTTGTAGTACCCCTGCATGACGCCCGGGCCTTTGACAAAAATCACCCCGGGTTCACCCGGCGGCATCAGGCGCCCGGTATCTTCGTTACGAATTTCTACCGTGGTGCCGGCAGGTACTGAGCCCACCGTGCCGATGATAACTTTGCCGGGCGCACGCATCGAAATGAGCGGCGCGGTTTCGGTCATGCCATAACCTTCGTAGACGGGAATACCAATCGCGTTGAAAAATTCGTCGATATGTCGGGGCAGCGCCCCGCCGCCCGAAATGGTGCCCCTGAGTTCACCGCCAAGCATCGCGCGCACCCGCACGAGAAAAATCGAATCCATGTAAACGTCGGGTGCCTTAAGCCCCAGTGCGGTGAGACCGGCGGTGATCGGCTCAAGTAGAGTCTCGACAATGCCCTTGTCCTTTGTCTCGTCCGATTGCCCGTTGATCGTATTGACTGCCCGGTGCAGGCGCTGCTTGATGCCGTAAGAGAGATCAAACAGCTCACGGTTAAACGCCTCTGTCTTGTCGATGCGTTCGCGCAGCTTCTGGTAAATCTGCTCCCACAGCCGGGGCGCCGATGCCATCAGCGTCGGTTTCGCCCGGATAAAATCTTCCATCAGGTCTTTCTTATTCGAATAATAATAATGCGAACCGGCATGAATAACACCATAGAGCATAAAGCGTTCGAAAATATGCCAAACCGGCAAAATCGACAAGATGCGGTCTTTCGCCGACATCTCAAGCAGTCTCGGCGCAACTTGAAGCTGGTAGAGCATATTGGCATGCGAGAGCATCACGCCTTTAGGTTCGCCCGTCGTGCCGGATGTATAAATAATGGTGAAAAGGTCACTCGGCTGAATATTCTCGCGTAATTTATCGAGCGTCATTTCTTCAGCCGCAGTCGGTGCAGGCAGTTTTTTGAGCAATGCGGGTAACACCGTGATATTTTCTTCGGCCGCCACTTTTTCCGGGAAAGCCTGATCGAGCGCGTAAACGCGCACGCCGCGTTTTTTCAGGACTGCGGAAATTTTCTTGAACAGTCGCCAATGCTCAATAAAGCAGATTTGTGTTTCGGCGTGGCCGAGAATAAATTCCAGTTCTTGTGCCGTCGAATCAGACCCGCGCGGCACGACGATTGCACCCGCCATCTGAATCGCCATATCGGTAATCAGCCATTCGGCAGAGTTGTCGGCAAAGACCGCCACGCGATCACCCGGACGCACACCCTGCCCGATCAGGTGCGTTGCGAGGGCGGCAGCCTTGCGGTGGAGCTGGGCAAACGGTGTCGGTTTGAAAAATTTGTGCGAATCTTTTGAGTAAAATCCCTGTTCGGGAAAGCGCTTTGCCGACGCGGCAAAAACTTCGGGCAGATTTTTCATCCGCCTGCTCAATCATGCAAATCAGACACTTTGTCGATTACAAACGTTCACTATTCGGCCCGCGAGAATACACAGGCGAGCGTTGAGTGCTCGCCTCGTATGGGTTCAATATAATGGGTGGGTGACTTCGGCTGTTTCAGCGACTGTAGAATATTGCTGAGTGCCCGAATATGCAAAACGACCGGCGTGATGCTTACCGTTTCCCCAACGCAGTGCAAAACTTTCTCCACTGCCACCCACTGCATAACCGGCGATCTGTGTAACTTCTTTCGCATCGGAAGCGGCAATCCAGTTGAGGCTGCGGCTTTCTAACCCAGAGACGCTCATGAGATTCGCTGTCATATTGATCGAGAGCCGGCCTGGTCGGGCGTACTGCTGCACATAGCCGTTCGCAGCGGCTGAGAGTGCATCACCATACGTCAGCACAAGCGGATTGCCAGAAGATGACTGGTAGAGATAATCGACGGTGCTGATGCCACGGAATACCACGCGCTCGCGGTTGCGACTGCCGGCAACGGAGAGATAACTGTCGACAATGCCGCCATTGGCATCGATCACACCTTCACTGAAGCGCAGGGCATCGTAATAAGCCTCTGCAGCACCGAGTCCGTTCAGGTCGCCATCGTCGCCGATAAATTCAGAGGCAATATGCCGGAATTTTGTGCAGGTCGTATTGGCATTGCTGCACGATTCTGCGGCCATGCTGTTTCCGTGCACGAGCGCTGAAAAACCGGGATTCGCATTAGTCCAGTAATTGACCGACGAGGTATAGCGCACGCCTGTCGAGCGGTCGGAATAGTCATAGGTTCTGCGTAGATTAATCTGAAAGCCGAATAATTCCACCGAAGTGCGAAAATCCATCGTGATATTCTGCCGCTGCCTATCCCACAATATGATGACGTCGCCGGCGTTGTCGCGCACCTGCGCCTCGCCTGCATAAGTACCGATCACCCGCGTGCGGATGACCGCTCGATAATCATACTGGCCGCAGGGCGCTTCTTCATAACGATCGATGCGGAACGGAATCTTTGCTCCATTGCGAATTTCATAGCCGTTATACTGAAAGTACGCTTCGAGTCCGGTATACTGGTAAAAGGAGAACAATTTCTGTACCCGGCGCATGACGGGCTCTGATATGGTAATGGTAAATTCCTGCGCACTCAAGTCACAGCCAGCGAGACGGTTGTGGCAGTATGCCCGAATATCAGGCAGTGCTAGATCGAGAAACAACGCGCGGAGTTCGAGTGTTACCTGAGTGAATTGCAAACCGCACAGGCGGCGCGTATGCGCATCGAGGTTGGTCGCCGATGGCGCAAAGTCCATATAACACCTGCCGAGGTCAATCGTGTTGCCGCTGCCCTGCGCGATCACCGGCATCTTGAGGGAGAAATCTTGCGGCACGGAAACGTTTTGGTAGGCGACGCCTTCGCCGACAATCACCGGCTCGCCAGAGCCGACGGTTACTCCGTTATCATTGATCTCAATTTGTTTTGCCTTATCGCTACCACCGCCGCCGGCGGCACAGGCAGTGAGCAGCCCCGCCATCACAAGCAAACCGAATCTACCGATCATACGACAATGAGACGAAAGATATTCAGAAAATAAAGCAAAAATCTATCAGTTTCCTGAAAAGGTAACTGATGGCAGTCTGCGGATAGCGAAAAAGCGAAAAGCAGCCAAGTCGCTAGACTGTTAAAAAGGCAGTGCTAAGACTTGCAGGCGGTTATTGCCGCGGTCTTGCACCCAGATATAGTTGCCGTCAAAAAGCAGGTCTCGCGGATTGCTGAATGTACTCTGTGCCGTAGTACCCGGGACAGTACCGGTATTAAAATCAGGCTGGCCCATCTGGTGCGTCGGGGTAACCGTCGGTGAATTATTGCTGATCGGCAGATCGTAAAAAACGAGGCGGTGATTTTCGGTATCGGCGATGGCAAGTTTGCCTGTCCGGAATGCGAGCCCTCGCGGGCGCGCGAGCGTGGTATTGGTCGGGTTTGCTCCGCCTTCGTTGATTGAGCCGCCGTTGATCAGGCTCTGCCCGATACGGTAAGTAGGCGTCGCCCCCGAAGCCGTCGGCAACGCGTTGTAAACCAGCACGCGGCTGTTCATAATATCGGCGATGAAGAATTGTGATCCGGTATAGAGAATTTCTATCGGCTCGTTGAGGTAGCTCACATTCGTGTAATCGGTTCCTAGCGCGGCCGTGTTGAGATCGGGCTGGCCTATCGCGAACGAAGCAGCAGAATTCGACGTGGGTATGGTATTGTGCACGACAATGCGGTGGTAACCGCGGTCGGCAATGTACAGGCGCGACGAGATACAGGCGACGCTATACGGTATTGAGAGTGTCGATGCGCTGACGGCGGTCGCTGTGCCGGTCGTAAAATTGGTCTGACCGAGAACAAAATTCATGCTCGCTCCGTTTGTCGTCGGTATACTGTTGAAACCCGCGACACGGTTGTTCTGGCTGTCGGCGACAAACAT
>JAEUSA010000313.1 GCA_016788945.1 Leptospiraceae bacterium | reverse complement strand
AGCACGTTGATGTTTTCGCGCCCGTCGCGCGTGAGCGGAGCGCTGTAAATTTGCGGATTGATCAGTTTTTCGCGCTGGTCAGATATCAGATATTTCTGATAAAGAGCAAATTCTTCAGAATGCTGCACCGGCCCCTCCGCGTAGGGCTGCGGCGCTGATGCCCAGAGTAAATAGAGGCATGAGGTGTTTTGCAGCGTAGCTGCAAAACACCTCATGCCTTATCACTCTCTCAGGCATCAGTTTCGATGACCCTGGGCACCACGAAAAAGCCGGCTTCGAATTTCGGGGCGAAAGCGCGTATGTCATCTTGACTGATCGACGCTTGCGGCTTGTCGTCGCGGTGCGCATTGGTATGCCCGAGCGGGTGATCGATAGCCGGTGCGTTCGTTGTGTCGGCTTCTTTGATTTGCGCGACAAAGTCAAGAATGCCGTTGAAGTCATGGGCCAGCTTTTCGAGCTCGCCGCCTTCAAGGCTGAGCTTGCTCAGGTGCGCAATTTTACTCACTTCTGCCGTGCTGATCGCCATGTGTAAGGGTAAACCTGTGAGACGTTGCGCAAAGCAGAAAAGCAGCGCAGCCCTAATGCCTTGTCATGCCCGCACAGGCGGGTTTCGCGCCAGCTATCTTTCGCCTTTGCTCTCGCTGATTTGGGCGATCCACCACAAAAAACCGCAGTAATAAAGCAGGTTCGGTAAGATGCGCAGTGCGTAACCGGCCTCGATGCCGTTCAATATCAGCATATCGGCGGTAGCCCACAGGCCATAGAAGCCGAATACGGGTAGAGACGCGCGGCGGAGAAAATTCTTTGCAACTTCTGTGATCGGCTTTTGCGGCAGCACAACATACATCCACAAAAAGGTCAGCACAAAAAATATCAGCTCATAGGCGAGAAAGCGGTGGCGGCCGATCGTCATCAGGTTTGGTTTTGCAAAGGCAATTGCCGAAACAAGCAGCGTAGGGAACAGCGTGAAGATCAACGTCGGTTTGAGCACGTCACCGCCCGGACGGAAGCGGGCGACATCGGATAGGGGGCGCCCGGCATATAGCATATAAGCGAGCAGTATGATATAACGCAGATCACCGATCAGCACGAACACATATTCAAAGGCAGTGCGCACGTTATCGTCGGCGATCGGCACAATTTTGCCCGCGACCAGAATATCGACGAGAGTCGTGATGGCGAAAAAAAGCAGGTAGATTTTGAGGTATGGCCGGCGCATCAGCGCAAAGACGATAAGCAAAACATTCGCCGCGATCGCGGGGTAGAGCTTCAGATAGACGTTCTGGTCAATGCCATTGAGTTGCATCAGCGCGTGAACCTCTCTCGCAGGCGATCGCCGAGGTTGTTGAATGTGATGACCGTCATAAAAATCAGCATACCGGGAAAAAGTGTCATCCACCATGCTATGTCAGGAAAGTCTTGTGCGGTTTTTAATACGTCACCCCACGAGGGTTCGGGTATGGGCACGCCAATGCCGAGAAAACTCAACGCCGACTCGGTCAGCACAGCTTCGGCGACGTCGAAGGCTGCCGTCACCGATAATGGACCGATTGTCGCCGGTAGAATGTGAATAAAGAGAATACGCCAGTTGGTCGCCCCCATCGCGCGTGCGCTCAGCACGTAGTCGAAGTTGCGCACTTTCATCACCTCGCCGCGCACCAGCCGCGCAATACCCGTCCAGCTGGTAAGGCCGATGACAATCATGAGGTTCAGCAATGACGGTTTTTTGAGCGCCATCACTGCAATAATCAGAATGAGTTTGGGAAAACAGATGACGATTTCGATGAACCGGCTGATGAGAATATCAACCCAGCCGCCGAAGTAACCTGCGATGGAACCGATCAAGACGCCGATGACGAGCGCAAGACCGACGGCAACGAGTGATACGAGCAGTGAATTCTGTGTCCCCCACACGAGCCGTGAGGCCACATCCCTGCCGCTTTCGTCAGTACCGAGTATGTGTGTAAATCTTGCACCCCAAAACGCGGGCGGCTTGAGATAATTTTCCAGCTCATGCTCTTTCGGCGCATAAGGAATCAGTGTAAAAACCGCGCCGATCTCTTTGCGCTCCGCGAGCTTGCGGTATTCAATTTTTTCCGATTGCGCATCTCTCTTGAAGAGGGTCGAAAACAACGGAAACGTCTTAAGTTTGATGCCGGTTTTTTTCTCGTAATCTGCCTTGTTGTAAATAACGAGTGGCTGCGAAGACGCGATAAAAGGAGCGCAAACGCCGGTAAAAATGAACCCTGCGAGAAATAACCATGTCAGGCGCGAGCCGACACTCATCGGAGCGCGGCCCTCGCGGTTAAAAATTCTGCGCCAAAGACGCCTCATGCTTTCTCCGCCTGCATGCCGAAGCGTATGCGCGGGTCGACGAGCATATAGGCGATGTCGCTGAGAAAAATACCGACCATCGTGAGCACCGACGAAATCGATACGACGGCGATGATGACTGTGTCGTCGTTGGCATAGAAGCTGTCGTAAGCAAGTTTACCCATTCCGGGAATCGAGAAGATACGTTCGAGAATTACCGAGCCGCCGATGAGTGAGGGCAACAGGCCACCTAAGAGGGTTACGAGGGGGATTACAGAATTCCTCAGCGCGTGTATGTAGATAATGGTGGCGCTCTTTAACCCTTTGGCTTTCGCCGTGCGTACGTAGTCCGACCGCAGCGACTCGAGAAACGAAGATTTCATATAGCGGCTTAAGAACGCGAACGAACCGTAGACCATCACCGTCACGGGCAAGACAAGGTGCCAGAGGAAATCCCCGATTTTTTGATACCAGTTCAGTTGTGCAAAGTAGGGGCTCACGAGCCCCGATAGCGGAAAAAGATCGAGGTGTTCTGCCGAGCCAAAATATTTCAGCAGCATCAGCGCTACCCAAAAACTGGGCAAGGCATAGAGAACGTATAGCACGGTGGCGAGTATCTTCTCTTTGCGCGCCTGGTCGTGCACGGCCATATACACACCTAACGGTATCGAAATGCTGTAGACGATGAATACGGTAAGAATATTGAAGAACAGCGTGACGGGTAGCGCTTCACCGATCTTGGTCAGAACGGGCCGGTGGTCGATGCGGCTTTCGGAAAAATTGAGCGTGAGAATATTTTTCCACAGCCGTGCATATTGCACATGCAGCGGTTGGTCAAGGCCATAGTAAGCGCGCATCTTTTGCTGGAACTCATCGAGCCCGCTCGATTCTTTCATGCCGTCAGGCCCCATCGAGGCCGTAGTGAGCGCATCGGGGCGCAATTTGGTCAGGAAAAAAGTTATCGTGATGATGCCGATAAATGTCGGAATCATCAGAAGAAAACGCTTCAATGCGTAGCGCACGTGCGTGCGACGACGGCGTTAAGACTGCCTCGGTCAAGCAATTACTGTACAAAAACCTGCGGGCTGATGAGCGGTTTTCAGTCCATCTGGGTCCAAACGGTCGAAACACCGGTAAAATGTGCTAAAAGCAACAACCAAACTTTGGAGGATTTATGAAATACACAATACTCGTTGCACTGGCTCTCAGTCAGTCATATCTTTGGGCGCAAAAAGGGAAACCCGCAGCGGCAAAGAAAGCAAAAGCCGAGGTGCCCGCCGCCGCACCCGAAGAACCGAAGGCACCGGCTCCGTCGATTCCGGTAACAAAACCCGTGGAATTCTCAGGAAAGGTAATTTATGCCGCAGGAATTCTGCGCCAAAGCACGCTACGGTATGGTCGGCTTGCACTGGCTTTACGGTAATTTGATGGTCTCACCACAATTTCGCTATGACCATCTGTTGGGTGCATTCTACATGGGGCCGACTAGCTCGACTAACTATTCGACAGCCGGCAATATCTCGCGCCTGCTCTCGGCTGAGGCGATGTATGAATTCAGACTGGCAATCGGCTATAATTTTGGTCGTTGATATGAACGCAGTGTGTGCCTGAAGACCGGTATGCACATTCTGATCAAAATCGGCGTCGCGGGGCTCAGCCTCGCATTATTGCTGAATGCCTATGCTGGTTACCGGCTCATTTTCTCTGGCGGTGAAGCGCGCGCAGTGGGTTTCGCGCTGTGCGCCACCGCTTTTGCCTATGGCATGATATCGTTGCTGTTTCGTACTGTCGGAACAGAGCAAAATGTCCATACCTTTGTCGGTATGACCGGTGTAACTCTCGCCGCACTGAGTTGGTTGTGGGCCTCGGATGTGCCCGAACTGATCGGTTTACGCGCAAATGGGGCACAGCTCATGCGTATCGCAACAGGCGTTGCCCTCATAACAATGCTCGCGCCGTTTTCACGCTCGGGCTTTGCCGAAGATATTCATGCATTACCGACGGGTATCGTGCGCTACAAACTGACGAGCAGTGGAAACCTGCTGTTCGCGATCTCGCTTTTGCTGCTTTTTGCGGCGGCGGTGGTGGCGCTCATAAGATACCGTACAACCTCGGCGTTACAAAATAGCAGCCAGATTCTCATGCTGTTATCGGTATTTGCCGTTGTTTTTCCGTGGAAAGAGGTGGGGTTGAATGCGATTCTCACGATTTGCGCAGTTGCCCTGCGTATTATCGCGACGACGCAGCAGCGATAGCTTTTTGGGGCTGCGCGGCAGGTCGCGACAGCCCCTTTAGTCACCCCGCATTTCGCTGTGCGGTGCGGCCGTTTGTATGAAAATGACGCCGGGTTTATGGTGAGAGCGATTCGCAAACTGTTCAAATTCGCCGTACTGACGACTCTCGTCGCACTCATCACGACCGGAGCCCTGTTGTTTTGGTTTTCAGCGCGCTCGCGCGGTAAGATATACCGGCCCGTACAGAGCGCTGAAGCTCCCCATCCAGCGCAGGTTGCGTTGATTCCCGGCGCGAGCGTATTGCCGAGTAAACAACCGTCGAATACCCTGCTCAACCGGCTGCGTGCCGGCATCGAACTCTATAACCGGCAGATTGTACCGAAGCTACTGCTTTCGGGCGATAATACCCGGCGCTTTTACGATGAAGTGCACACGATGCGCGATTATTGCCTGCGCCACGGTGTAAAACCCGAAGATATTTTTCTCGATCATGCAGGCGTGCGTACGTATGACACGATGGCGCGCGCGCGCGGGACATATGCGGTGAAAACGGCAATTGTTGTCAGTCAGGATATTTATTTGCCGAGGGCGCTGTTCCTCGCAGAAAAACAGGGAATCAAAGCCGAAGGTTATGTCGCGGAATCCTCATCGTTTGATAACACGTATCAGGCGCAGGGCAGGGAATATCTTGCCCGGCTCAAATCAATGCTCGACGTTTATGTGCTCAAACCTGTCGTCGCGCAAGATGGTCCTTTGCCCGTAACTGGCGACGGACGCGCCAGTTGGACAAAGAAAAAAACTGATTAGCTGCGTGACTGGCCGGCAATATAGAGTGCCGCACCGGAAATCGCGATATCTTTATAGAGCGCAACCATAGACATCATTTTTGCCATGCCTTCGCCCTTGAGCATGCCCGGCAAATGAACCGTGAGAGCGAAAGTCATGACCAGCACGGATAGTCCCAAGGCAGCCTGAAACGTGAGTTTGTTGATAATGATCGCGATACCCGCGGCCACCAGCGCAACTCCGGTCAGATAAACCCAGAATACCCCACCGGGCAACCAAGCGGGAACCATCGCCGCCATATTCGCTGCGCTCGTCAAGTGTCCGAGGCCAAAACCGATCATGGGTAAAGAGAAAAGAATTCTTCCGATTAATGTAAAAGGCATAAGCCCTCCTTAACTGTGTCGTTAAGGTTCCCTAAAACAACCCACGTAGTCCGTGACGGAGATTCCTTTAGATAACCTTTTGCCGGTTTTTCCGGCGGTCAAGTATAACATTTGCCTGTGCCGCCGCCCATTATTTCAAAAAAACCGGCGTTCACGACTGAGAATCAATTGACACTCTAAAAAGCTATGAGCGTGAGGAAACAGATGCTCACCGACAATCTCAAGAATATTGAGTTGCCGCCTATGCCGCAGGTGGCTGCGCGGGTGATGCAGATCGACGAAAGCCAGATCAGCGTCTCGGCTGAGCAAATACGGAATATTATTCAGGCAGACCCGGCGCTTTCAACCAAAATTCTCAAGCTCGCCAATTCGGCGTTTTATGCGCGCGGTAACCGCATTACCAATCTGTCACAGGCAATCGCCTTATTAGGATTCAAAACGGTAAAAGGTCTGTCACTGTTGGTTTCGGCGGCTTCGATCATGCCGAAAAAAGGCAATTTCAAGATCATGAAAGAGCTGTGGATGCGCTCGGTGCTGACAGCTCTGATTTCAAAAATCATCGCCGAGCGTGTCGGCAAAGACAAACAGAAAGACGAAATTTTTATGACGGGTCTTCTGCGCCAGATCGGCAAGTCGATTATGGCCAATCAATACGCTGACGAGTATTCTATTTGTTTTCAGATGTCGGCAGACGGCGCCGACGAAGAAAAACTGCACCAATTAGAGAATATGAAATGGCAGTTCACCTCTGCCGATGTCTCTGCGCACGCGATGAAGGTATGGAATTTTCCCCCTGAACTGACGGCATCTGCCGGGGTGTTGCGCTATCGCATTGGCGACGCCGCCGCACTCGAGAAAGAGCAGCCGATGTTATTGCCCGTGTTGCTCGCCGAATACATCGTGCTGCTCTCGGGTTATACCGAAACTCTCAAATTAGACGCAAAACTGCGCGATAAGCTGCTTGTCGAATTCGGTAAAATCACGCCGGTCTATAACATCGACGAGACCAAAAAGAAATATTATCTCGAAGATCTGCGGCAGGTCATTACCAAAGATTCATTTTACTCTTTCTGCGGCGAACTGTTTACGAATTAGGGGCGGGTTTAAACCCGCCACAGAGATTATTTCGCTGTCATTTCTGATTTGCCGGGTTGCTCCGGTGCCGGCGTTTTTGCATCGCCGGTTTTTTGCATCAGGTTCAGCGCATCCATGCGCGTGCGTGCTTTAGCGGCAGCTTCTGAGCCCGGGTCAATCTGGTTGATTTCTTTGTAAATATTCACCGCCGCTTCTTCGTTGCCGGCGATTTCATGCAGGCGCGCCGCTTCGAGATGATAGAGTAATCCCACCTGACTGATACCGAGTTCACGGTAAAGCGCCTCGTACTGTACAATTGCCCGGTCATAGCGCTGACGGCGTTCATAGATGCGGGCCATATTTTCCCGGGCCTCACGCACGCGCGGGCTCAGCGGAAACACGCGCACAAATTCCTGATAGGTCTCGAGAGCTTCACGGTAACGCTTTTCTTTCGCCAGCGAGTTAGCGAGGTTAATCGTTTGGTCGGCCTGTTCGGTTTCGAGCGGGGTGACGGCGTCAGTCATATCGACTGCGCTGCAAGCGACGCTGGGGCCGCCAGCACAGGTCTCTTTGCCTGCGGCGGGGGCGGCTGTGCCCTGCGCAGCCGGATTACGGAATGCAGGCACAATCAGGCCGCAAAAAAACAGCACGTTTACAATCCTACGCATCTATATTATGTCACATCGGCAGAATGCCCCGATGGCTAAAGCACTTTGCGCTCGTTGCCGGGTGAATGCCGATGGTTCTTAACACAAGTGTCAAGTTTTGGCCTTTGCGCTTTGTCTCGCGACATTTAATATGGATACGGTGGCGAATCCCTTGCGATCTATTTTGCAGAAGACTGTCGAAAACTTCGGCCTCGCCGACGCCGAGAAAAATTTTCGTTCCACCTTTATCGAGCGCAACCGCGGTAAGCCGCTGTTTCTGATGCTCGTCGAGAATCTCAAGGGCATGCGCATCGACGAATTTCTCAAAAGCATTCCGCAATTCATCAGCCGCGTAAACAATGAAGATAACCAGGCAGTGCAGATGTATGTGCTCGGCGACGAGCATCGTTTTTACGTCGGCATCGTGCCCGCCGACGAAGCACCGGGTTTTCTGCCGAATATCGATGGGGCGATGGGCAAATTCCACGGTGAAGCACCGAAAGACGGCCATGGCAGCTTTGACTTCGGCATTGGTCGCACGCAGTGTAACTATATATCCGACGCGCAAGAAATTTTCGACGAGCTCGTGCGCGCCGCGCACAAGAATCTCAAAGATAACCTGGTGCGCTGGAGCTGGACATACCTCAACCGCGCAAATGACTATTTCGCCAACGTCGAAGCAAATGCTGTCATACAGCCAATCATCCAGTTTGATCCGAAAAAAGAGACTTATTCGGTCAAGGGCGGTGAGGTTTTTGTCGGTGGCGAACTTTATGCCAGCTACGCCGAACTATTGCGCGACATTCCCGACGATCAAGATATTAACCGCATCGAGCTTTTGATTCTTGAGAAGATAGTCATGGCCTGTCATGAAGCGCCGGGGTTACTGAAGTTTAACGTTTCCCCACAGACGCTCATTGATACATTCCCGTCTGCCGAGAAGGTGTTCCGCTTTAATGAATTGCTTACCCGGCAGCGGCTGAATCCGCATAACGTGCGCCTCGAACTTGTCGAAAAACCATACGAAGAAAAAGAGATCAAGCTCAAAGATGTTTGCCGGTATTTTTTCCAGTTCGGTATCAGT
Organism: Leptospiraceae bacterium; assembly: GCA_016788945.1. Lineage (GTDB taxonomy): Bacteria > Spirochaetota > Leptospiria > Turneriellales > Turneriellaceae > Turneriella. The sequence goes on along the minus strand of JAEUSA010000313.1, from coordinate 6,761 downwards.
TTTGCCGCCGACGATTTCGGCGTCAAAAGCCAGAGCCATCAGGTGATTCTTGATCTCGGCGAAATGATCAAGGAATTTAAGCTCGATCCGATCAGCTTTAAGTTCAAACCCGAAGAAGACCAGACTAAGTTTTTAGATAATTTGGCTTTCATTGATTACTGTATCCGGCTCGCCGATAACCGCGAAGCCATCATAACCGCAGAAGCCGTTGACGACTATGACACGATGCGCTTTTTGATCGCGCATCAGGTGTTTTACTTTCAGAGCCACATCTTCTGCCGCAAGTTGCCGCTGTCGTTTTACCGCGAGAATTTTCATCGCATGCAGAACTTGCCCGAAAGCGCGGTACGCCAGATTCTCTCCGAAGACGAACTGATACAGCGCCAGAAAGAGCAGGGCAATATCTTTACCCTCGCTCGCGAACTGAAACTATTTTAGAGTACACCCCTTAGATTCATGCCGTGTTTGCTGTACCGGCTGTCTGATTGTTGTAATCTGTCTCCGTGAGCCAAGATCGCAAACGCGGCGTGCTGGTGTTCGCCGACGGTACTTGTTTTGAAGGCAGAATATTCGGTGCCGAACCGAAGCCGGGTTCGTTCGGTGAAGCCGTGTTCCAGACGGCAATGTCGGGCTATCAGGAAATTCTGACAGACCCCAGCTACCGCGGCCAGATTGTCTGTTTTACTTACCCCCTGTTCGGTAATTATGGCGTGAACCGTGAAGATCTTGAATCGGCCAAGGCCTGGTTGTCGGGTGTCGTCGTGCGCGACCTCACCGAAATACCGAGCAACTTTCGTTCGACCGCTACGGTTGATGAATTTCTGCAAGAGCAGGGTGTCAGCGGCATCACGGGTGTCGACACACGTGCTGTGGTGCGCAAAATACGCGAAGGCGGTGCTCAGACGGCCGGTATTTTCGCTGTCGGTGCGCAATACAACGCGGCCGATCTTGCCGCCCAAGTGGCGGCTCGCCCGCCGATGGACGGCCTGAACCTTGTGCGCGATTTTGATGCTTCTGCGCCGCGCGCGTTTGTCACCCGCTATATCAGCGATAAGAAGATTGATACAAAAAAACTTACACCGATAGCTGTCCTCGACTTCGGCATTAAATACAACATATTGCGTGAGCTGATCCACCAAGGTTTTTATCCGCATGTGTTTGCCGGCGACACACCACTGGCAGCACAAGATGGCTTCAACGCCGACGATTATGCAGGCTTCTTCTTTAGTAACGGCCCGGGTGACCCTGCGGTTGTGCAGCACGGTATTGCGAACATCGCCAAATTGATCGATACGGCAAAACCCTGTCTTGGCATTTGTCTCGGACACCAGATGCTGGCGTTGGCCTTAGGGGCCAAGACTTACAAGCTGAAATTCGGCCACCACGGCGGCAACCAGCCCGTCAAAGCGGATTACCGCAAGCAGGTCATCATCACCTCGCAAAACCATGGTTTTGCCGTCGATGAAGCTTCGCTGAAGGCGGCAGTTTCAGGCTCGCCGGCAAAATTCGAAATTAACGCCAATGACCTGAGCGCAGAGGGTTTTCGCATTGTCGGTGGCCGCTACAAAATTCTAAGCGTCCAGTATCATCCTGAAGCTGCTCCGGGCCCCCGGGATGCTTCGGTGGTTTTTTCTGAATTTAGGTCCTTGTTTGCTCAGGGTTAGGTTAAAACCTACCCCTGAGCGAAGTTACAGCTAATTTGCTTTACAGCAAAGGCTGATGGCTCGCCTTTACGCATGTCTCTCAGCGAAGCGCAGAAAACAGAGCTGCTGACTCTGCAAAAACTATCCCGCCAGTACGAAGGTATTATCCGCACTTCGCGCAATGCCGATCAGCAAAACAAGGCGAAAATTGAACTCAAAAAAATCCGCGACAAGATGGAAGCCATTGCCCCCGGCGGCGCTGCTGATCAGTTCTTGCAGACCGCGGCGGCAAGCGCCGGACCGGTTTACGGCAAAAAGAAAAGCATTGAAGATATCGGCGCGAGCTACCCGACGCTGGCGAAAATGCCTATGGCGCGCATCACGCCAAATTCAGACGAGCTTGAAATAAATGTTCTCGGCAGCGTGCTCAGCGCTTGGGAACAGACTTTTTACCCGGCACTCGGTAAGATCAAACTCGACTTCGCTCTGTCGGCCGAACGTGACAGCCATTTTACCGTGCTCGAAGGCCTCAAGCGCCAGATGAAAATTCTGATCGAAACAATTGAAGATTATTTTAAGGCAGTGCGCGAAGATTCCAAAACTCAGCTGCGTGACATGCGTACCCGCCAGCAGAGGCAGTTCATGTTCGATGGTGGCACGTTTCTGAAAAAAATCCACGAGTTCTGGAAGGCTGTATACGAAGATATTCAAGCCAATGGCCCGAAGTGTTTTAACAAAGACGACCACATACAAGTCGACTCGCGCCTTGAAGCATCGAATTTCTTTCAGGGCAAATCGGTACGCGAGACAGCGAGATTTACCGTGATGTTTCTGCATGAAGCGATCGAGGCATTGAACCTGCCCGATCTGCCGGTCGACAAAAATAAAGGAGCGCGTTAATGGCAGCAAAGGCGAAGAAAAAAACCGGCGGCAGCAATAAGGTGCCGGCGAAAAAAGCAACAGCGCCGGCAAAGGTCAGCGGCGGTGATATCATACAATTCGGTAAAGCGTGGGATTACGCAGAGAGCATAGAATCATCTTCGATTGTGAAACTTGCCCCGAAGTATAACCTGTTCATCAACGGCAAGTTCGTCGCGCCGCAGAGCGGTAAATATTTTCCCACGATTAACCCCGCGACCGAACAAAAAATTGCCGAGGTTGCCGAAGCTGGCGAAAAAGATGTCGATGCCGCTGTCAAAGCGGCGCGCACAGCTTACACTAAAGTTTGGTCGAAAATGCCGGGCAAAGAGCGTGCAAAATATATTTACCGCATTGCCCGCCTGATACAAGATCGTGCGCGCGAGCTGGCCGTGCTCGAGTCGATCGATGGCGGCAAACCTATACGCGAATCGCGCGATGTGGATGTACCGCTCGCAGCTTCACACTTCTTCTATTACGCAGGCTGGGCCGATAAACTCGACTACGCGTTCCCCGGCCGCAAATTGAATCCGTTAGGTGTCGCAGGGCAGGTGATCCCATGGAACTTCCCCCTGCTGATGGCTGCGTGGAAGCTCGCGCCGGCACTCGCCTGCGGCAACACCGTGGTGCTCAAGCCGGCAGAGACCACGCCTCTGACTTCGCTGTTTTTGGCGCAGATTCTGCAAGAGGCTGAACTGCCCGACGGTGTGGTGAATATCGTCACCGGTGCGGGTGCCACGGGCGCTGCCGTCGTTGCACACGCAGACGTCAATAAAGTGGCGTTTACCGGTTCGACGTTGGTCGGCAAAAAAATTCAGCAGGCGCTCGCGGGTTCAGGTAAAAAAATGACGCTCGAACTCGGTGGTAAGGCGGCGAATATCATTTTCGAAGATGCCGCCCTCGACCAGGCCGTCGAAGGTATCGTCAACGGTATCTATTTTAACCAGGGGCATGTCTGCTGTGCCGGTAGCCGCCTGTTAGTTCAAGAATCGATACACGATGTGGTGGTGAAGAAACTTTTTCGCCGTCTGCAGACACTGCGCGTCGGCAACCCGCTCGACAAAAACACCGACATCGGTGCGATCAACTCCAAGATGCAGCTCAATAAAATCTGCGAACTCGCCGATTCAGGCGTCGCCGAAGGTGCGGTGATGCACCAGAAAGCCGGCAAATTGCCCGACAAAGGCTTTTGGTTTCAACCGACATTTTTCACCAACGTCACACCCTCGAGCCGCATTGCGCGCGAAGAAATTTTCGGGCCGGTTTTGTCGGTCATGACGTTCCGTACGCCCGAAGAAGCAATTGAAAAGGCCAACAATACGCAATATGGACTCTCTGCCGGCGTGTGGACTGACAAAGGCTCGAAGGCGATGAAGATGGCGAATTCGCTGCGCGCTGGCGTGGTGTGGATCAACACCTTCAACAAGTTTGATCCGACTTCGCCGTTTGGCGGTTACAAAGAATCAGGTTTTGGTCGCGAGGGCGGCAAACAGGGCCTGTTAGATTATTGTAGCATTAATTAGTGCGCGTAGCGCACTAATTAATGCTACTTTTCCTTATACTCACCCGCCAGAGTCTGCACGCACATCGACCGGATCGTTTTATGTTTTCCGCACGCGATGCCGGTGCGGAAGTATTTGTCGTTAAACAGATTCTTACGGTGGCCGCGCCCCGCAACGCCGTCGTCGACGATCAGTTGAATCACCACGAGGCGCGGGGTATCCATACCATAACCTACATTTTCTGCACAGGCCTTGAGCCATTTGCCGTGGCGGTTCAGCCGCACTTCTGGTGTGCTGCCGTCTGAACCGTCATGCCCGACCAGGCCTTTGGGGCCAGTATCTTTCACATGGTCGCGCGCGGCTTTCGACATGCCCTTTGAGGGACGCAGCGCGTCGAGGGGCTTCTGGTCTTTCAGGAAATCGATCGCTTCATCGACTGCAGCCGTGCCTTCGTTCGTGCTGATATCCACCTTGCCCTTGCGACGAAACAGGTTGCCGACAAATGCTGCCTTGTAGTCTTCGACAAGTTTTGCATACGTCTGCGGGTTGGTGCGAGCGAGGTTAACTTCTTCGAGTACCCCCTGTTCGAACTTCGACATGTATGCAGGTTTATCAATTCTCAGCGAGCGCGCTGAAATAACCCCGAGTGCGCACAATATAGCAAAAACAGTCAGATAGCGTAATTTCATACCTGAAAAATGGACAAAACGGCATGCATCGTCAACTTTCTTTAGGGCGCCTCGAAACGCCCCTTCGTGGACTTTTTTCGAGACAGCTCTGCACCCGCAGCCATGCGGGAGTTTCTGAACGGTTGCCGGGGCAAGGCTTTCGCCAGCAAAGGTAAACACCGATGCTACAGCGACTGATGACAATTTTCATGCTTGCCTTTGCACTGCCCGCTTCAGCGCGCGACTTGGTGTTGAATGCTGATGCAGAGCAGTATGCACTGGAAGAACTTGTCGAGTTCAGCGAAGATGTTAGCGGTAAGCTGACGTACGCCGATATCGCGGCGCGCCCGGCCACCGAGTGGAAGCATAGCAGCAAAAAGTCTTTGAACTTCGGTTTTACCGCTTCTGCATGGTGGTTTCGCCTGCGTGTTGTGGATTCCTCCGCGAAAACCAGAAACTGGCTGGTTAAAGTGGCATATCCGCATCTCGACATGATTGAGGTCTACCACCACGATAAATCTGCGGGTAAGCTTGATGCAAAAATCGGTGGGGATTTCTTCCCTTTCTCTGCACGTTACGTGAAGCATCGCCACTTTCTTTTTCCCGTGGCAATCGATGCAGCGGGAACAGACGTCTACATTCGTGTGCAGTCAGAAAGCGCGTTCAATGTACCGTTGACATTGATCAGTGCAGAAGAGCATACACGGCAGACGATCGGCGAACAATTCGTGTTCGGTATCTATTACGGCATTCTGATCGTAATGATACTCTACAACCTGTTTCTTTATATCAGCGCGCGCGATCGCGGCTATCTGCATTACGTCGCATTTCTGCTATCTGTCGGGGCGATGAACCTTTCGTTGAACGGATACTTACCGCAGTACTTTTCGGGTAGTTTGGTGTGGCTGACAAATTCTGCGCCGCCGTTTTTTACCGAACTTTCGATCATGACCGGAATTGTTTTTTCCTATTATTTTCTGAACATAAAAATGGCTCACGCATGGTTGCGCTTCAGCTTTATCGCCGTATTTTCTGTGGCGAGCGCCATGCTCGTTATGCATCCGCTGATACCGTATAAGGCTGCGATTATTGGCTCAAACCTTGCAGCACTGTTCGGCCTGCCGCTGATGATTGCTGCGGGCGTTTATTCGCTGGTCAGGGGTTATCATCCTGCGCGGTATTATCTGCTGTCATGGACGCTACTGTTAACCGGAGGCGCGCTGTTTACCATGCGCAATTTCGGCTGGATTCCCGACGGTTTCGTCGCGCGCTACAGCATGCAGATCGGCTCGGCGGCTGAAATGATTTTGCTTTCGCTGGCTCTCGGCGATAGGCTCAGGCAATTAAAAGAAGAGCGCGAAGCGGCGCTAACGCAATTTCTCGAAGAGCAGAAACGCGCCCTCGCGAGACAAAAACAGATGGCCGATGCATTTGCCCGCTTTGTACCGCAGCAGTTTCTGACCTATCTCGGCAAAGAGCGCATCGAAGATGTGACACTTGGTGATGCAGTCGAAAAACAAATGGCGGTGTTATTTTCCGATATCAGGTCTTTCACGGCCTTGTCAGAAACGATGTCGCCCGGAGAAAATTTCGCATTTCTCAATTCATATCTCAAACGTGTTGGGCCTATCGTCCGCAAAAACGGCGGATTCATTGATAAATACATCGGTGACGCCGTGATGGCACTTTTTCCCGAAAAGAATGAAGATGCGTTATTGACCGCGATAGACATGCAGCGCGAACTGCGCGAATTCAATCATTACCGGCTGAAGCGCAACTATGCACCACTGAGCATCGGCATCGGCTTGCATTCGGGTTTGCTCTATCTCGGCACGATCGGCGAAGCCGAACGTATGGACGGTACCGTCATTTCCGATACGGTCAATGTAGCCTCGCGTATTGAACACCTGACAAAAGTGGCCGGCGCCGCGGTGCTGATATCTGAACCGATGTTCGGGAGCATACCGCAGAATAACCGGTTTCGCTCACGGCCTTTAGGTAAGCTGCCTATTCGCGGCAAACAACAGCCG
>JAEUSA010000294.1 GCA_016788945.1 Leptospiraceae bacterium | reverse complement strand
GTCTTCGGTGACGATCGCGTAAATTTTCTGGAACTCGGGCATACCCGGCAGTGCATTGTGATCCATGATACGCATCTTGCCCGCTTTTTCGGCGTCAACCGGCAGCGACAGATTCAGACCGGGCTTCACTTTTTCCATATCGCCGACAAACTCCGAAAAACGCCGCATAATCTGTTCGCGTTTGCGCGTACTGTCTTGAATGACTGACTCCGTTTTTTTACCGGATATACGCTTGATGTCGTCGACGTCGAGCGCGTGCAGCGCCCCGATAAGACATAATATCCAGATCGCGCGGGAGAATCGATGCATTACGCAGATTGGGGTGCGAGGTCGCCGGGTCAAGATTTAAGCACATTGCCATTTTGATTTGCCCCAAACGGCATTTTTTGCTATACTGAGGCATGGCATCAGCAACGGCCGGCACGGCCCTTGGCACCCCCAATACCCTCGTTGACGTTCAGTCGAGCGCAGACACCCGGCGCATCGCTATTGATAAAGTCGGCATCAAGGGCATACGCTATCCGATACAGATAAAAGACAAAACCGGCGAAGTGCAGAATACCGTGGCCGAACTGAACATGTATGTCTATCTACCACAACAATTCAAGGGCACGCATATGTCCCGCTTTGTCGAAATTCTCGAACGCAAAGAGCACCTCGACGTACCTTCATTCAAGGCCATGTTGCCCGAGATGCTGGAACGCCTCGAATCGCATGTCGGCGAAATTGAAATGCGTTTTACCTTTTTCGTAAAAAAATCGGCCCCTGTGAGCGGCGTGCAGAGCCTGATGGATTACGACGTTACTTTTATCGGCAAATGTGAAGATGGTGTAACTGACCTGCGCATCAAAGTCGTGGTTCCCGTCACCAGCCTGTGCCCGTGTTCGAAAGAAATATCACAATACGGAGCGCACAACCAGCGCAGCCATATCACGATCAACGCGAGACTCTCCGAAGCGGCCGAGGGCAGCAATATTCTGTGGATTGAAGACATTATCCGCATTGCAGAAGAAAGCGCTTCGTGCGAACTATTTGGTCTGCTCAAACGTCCCGATGAAAAGTACGTCACAGAAAAAGCTTATGAAAATCCAAAATTTGTCGAAGACCTTGTGCGCGATGTCGCCCACCGTCTGAACCAAGACGACCGCATCAGCTACTACGTCGCCGAAGCGGAGAATTTCGAATCGATACACAACCACTCAGCGTATGCGCTGATAGAGAAGCAAAAATAATCGGGGGCTACGCCCCCGATTATTTTTGTATTACTTACAGCCGCCCGATTTGCCATCGGGTGAGATAAAACATTTTTTATCTGCCGGGCACTTTTGCGTTTCCATCCACTTGTACTTCGAGAACGATGAGCAGAATTCAACATTGTTGTTGTTACAGCGCATACGCGCGCTCATCGCGTCGAGATCGCCACAATCTTTGCCACCTTCTGACGCAGCAGAGGTAGACGAACCATTCGATGCCCCTTTCTTGCAGAAAGTGCCGCCCAATGCGAGAAGAGAGATGAGAAGAATTAGTTTGATTTTCATAGTCGAGCAGCCTGACACGGCGCAGGCAGTGCGGCAACTACTTTTGGAGCGTACGGGGAATAAAAAACCCCGGCGTAGCCGGGGTTTTGACAATGTTGGGACGGTAGAAAAACCCAATGCAATGTTATCAGAACTTGAGAGTCAGAGCCACTGCAGGCGCGATATTCAGAAAGTTGTTTGAAAATTTTTCAAGCACAAGATCTTGGTTATCTTTTAACTTCCCACCTTCCAATTCAGCCATCACATAGGTAAACACCCCGGCAACGCCGATCGAGAAATTCGACGAAACGGAATAATCATAACCAAGCCGCCCTTGCAAAACAGTCGCAGAACCGGTAAATTTTACATCATATGCGTTGCCATTTGCGAGATTAATACTCGGAGTCGATTTTTCCGCGCCGTCCATCACTGAGGCAATACCAACACCTGCCCCGACATACAGGCCCGAAATAAGAAAATACCGTACCGACAGCAAAATCGGAACGTAGTTCATTTTTGCCGTGACTTTGTAAGCTGTCGGCCCTGAACCCGAATCGAAAGACAGATTTCGAGTGACGTCGTGGCCCTGCAAATATCCAACGCTCGCTCCGAATTGGAAGGAAGTCCCATAAAAGAAATCTGCACCTCCAGCTATACCACCGTTCTTCGTAGTGACAGAAAGATTAGTTGCGCCAGTCAAATTAGAGAAAATGGTTTCGCGGCCCTTGAGGTAATCGCTCTTCGTGGCAATTCCATAACCGCCCCAGATTGAAATGTGGAAACTCTTATCGTCTGCTGTTTTCGCCACAACGGGAGTCGACGCACTTGGCACGGGCGCGGATGCCTGCGTGACCGGCGCTTTTGCTACGGGTTTCTTTCCTTTTTGGGCACTTACCGAGGTGACAATAGTCAATACTGAGAGAATTGAAATCAGTGTTTTCATGAAATCTCCTGAATCACAAGATATTTGTTTTTGTTGACTCGACCTGCGCCGAGCCATTCTTACCAAAAAAATCAGGGAGTTTCTTCCTCCCCACAAAATTTTCATAAGAACAACGGGCAGAGTATACGGAAAAAAAGCGAATCGTCAATGGGATATTTATCCCATAGGGTATGTTAGTCCAGCTTGATAATGCCCGAGCGCACAGCCTGCGCGACCGCCTGCCCCCGGCTATTCACGTTGAGCTTCTTATATATTTTTTCAATGTGGTGCCTAACCGTGTGCGCGCTGATATCCATTTCATCGGCGATGTCTTCATATTTGAGTCCGAGGGAAATGAAATTGAGAACCTCTAACTCGCGTGCGCTGAGGGGTGATTCCACCGCAGTTTCGGGGCTTAATTGTTTAATGAGTTTCTGCGCAACACGGGGAGTCAATGTCGAACCTCCTTGCGCGACCACGCGCAACTCATCAAGCAATCTGTGATTTGGGGTATCCTTTAGAGTATAAGCGGCAGCGCCCGCTAACATGCATTGCAGAATGTCGAATTCATTCTCATAAGCAGTATACATGACGATGCGCGATTCGGGATATTTCGCCTGGAGCGCACCGATCGCTTCTGTACCTTTTACATCCGGAAGTTTTAGATCGAGTATGATCATGGTCGGCGGCACCGGTAACTTAGCCTTTAACGCCTCGGTAAGGGTCGCAAAAATGCCGAGCGTTTTCATATCTGGAGCATCGGCAATTACTGCGGCAACATACTCCGCCATGTGCGCATTATCTTCGATAATAATCAGTTCAATCATATTGCAGCCTACCAGATAGCACAAACATTGTGCCGCCGCGTATTGTCCGACGCCGCGAAAAAGCACGCGCATCCATCAAAATCGCTCTCAGTGCAATATTCCGAAGGCCAGAACCCGATTTTTGACCGTTCCAGCGAAAACCGTGGCCATCATCAATGACCCATAAGGCAAATCGTTCATCGTAACGCCTGAGTCGGATGCCGATAACCGTTGCATCAGAATACTTGATGGTGTTTGTCATCCATTCGGTAAAAATGGCCTCTATGTTGAGAAGTTGATCTATTCTGACGATGGGCCAGGCATCGTCTATCTGCACTTGCAGTCGAAACTTTCCGAATCGACTAAGCCGTTCTACATAAGAGCGGATTAAGCCCGATAGATTTTCGTTTTTCCGCCTTGGCTCAAGAGTCTTTACCAGATTGCGGGTCTTGAGAATTATTTCATCGGTAAGATCGAGTATTTCTGGACTGCTTTTACTTTCTTGTAACAACAAGGACAACTGCATCAGGTCACCGCCCAACGAATCGTGAAGATTTCTTGCAAGCTGAACCCGCTGATCGTATACTCGGCGGTCATAGAGCCGAGCCTGATCGTGGCTAATACGGTAAAGACTTCTAATGCGAATCATCGCCATCCACCAAGCAATAAAGTAGGCAGTCGCATAGACAACGATAATTTCAGTCATTCTCTCGCGAACGATCGAGACGATCGTAAAATTGGCTGCCGAAATGCCATAGGCAGCCGTCATAACTCTCACGTTTGTGAAAACAAACGAACTGCCAAACAAAGGCACCAGGCCGATCGTTGTGTACCGTCGTTGTCTTTCGCTGAATGAAATGTCGAGCGCAATGCAGGCAAAAAGAACGACCAGATTGAAAAAAGAGAAATATTCCATAAAGCGACGCAGGCGATGGAACAAGAGTGGTAACAGAAAACAGAGACCAGCGACCACCATCACCGCCAAGCGGTGCGGTTGTCCGTGAAAGGCATTCTCTCCCGGGCGCAGCGTCAGATAATGATATAAAGGAAACGAAACCAGCGTGAGAATAGAGCTCCCCATACTGAGCACGAAAGCCTGGTGGTTCAGCCACCGCCGGTTTATGGCGCCGGCGCTTTCAGGCAGCCCATAGGCAGGCCTGAATATTCGGCGTATCATTTGCCAGCTGAAGGCACGCATTTATTTTACGATCGGTTGCGTGAGTTGGTAGAGAGCCAGCGCTACCGCGACAGAAACATTATAACTCTCGAGTTTATCGTTGATACGCAGGCGACGACGGTGGGTAGCACGTTCGAGCGCCAAGCGGCTTATGCCATCTTCCGCGCCGCTGATTACCAACAGCGGCTGCCCGGCGTGTGCGAGAGCCGCGTCTGCCGAAGTGAATTCATCGCCGCTGCGATCGAGCGCGAGCATGACAATCTCACTGCGTTTGTCGTGTACGAACTGCATCAGCGAAGCGATGCTGCCGGTAAAACACAGCGGCATATCGCCGAGCGTACCGGCTGAGGCCTTCATGGCCGTAGCACCGGCGGGTGCGCTGTCTTTTTGCGGCAGAAAAATGCCGGCAACGCCGAGACCAACCGCGGTGCGCACGATGGCGCCGAGATTTTGCGGATCTTGCACACCGTCGAGCGCAAGATAGATGCCGCTCTTCGCTTCGATAAAATCTTGTTTGGTGAAAGATCGAAGCTCAAGCTCACCCGCGCGCTCGAGAATAATACCCTGATGGTTCTTGTTTCCCGCGATGGCATTCAACTCGCCATAATTTTTACGAATAACCGGCACATTCGCCCGCTGGGCCTTGCTCAGAAACTTCTGTGTGCGGCCATCGTTAGTTTGACGGGCAATGACCAGTTTGTCACCGGCAAGAAAGCCGGTTTTTTCGAGCGTGTCCGATACGGCGTGGAAGCCGAAGATAATCATCAGACTTTTTCCAGGTGCGACCCTGTCTTGGTATCGAGTATTTTGTATCCTGCTTTCAGCAACTGGTCGCGCAGCTCGTCGGCGCGCTTAAAATCTTTTGCGGCGCGCGCGGCGTTGCGCTCATCGAGCAGCGCCTGCAGATCACCACTGACGCCTGTTTTCGGTATCAGGTCGAGCAAGCCAAGTACCTTGTCGAAGTGGCGCAATGTCTGCATCATTTCGTCCGCATCCGCTTCAGCCACGACATCTTGCCTTGCGTCGGCAAATGCGTTCGCTGCGCGGATGTATTCGTGTACTACGGCCAGCGCGCGCGGCGTATTGAGATCGTCGCAGAGTTCAGCGGTAAATTTCGCGCGCGCCTCGGCAGAAGTTTTGGCAAATTCTGCATCCGCCTGAGCGGAATTCTTTTTTACCCGGGTCAGTCTTTGCCACAGGCTGTAGAATTTTTCAACCCCGGCCTCTGCCTGGTGCAGAGCTTCGGCAGTAAAATTGACTTTCTGGCTGTAGTGCGCCGAAAGCAAGAAATAACGAATCACCTCGGGGCGTTTACCCTGCTGCAGCAGATCGCGCAGCGTGTAAAAATTGCCCGCTGATTTAGACATCTTGCGGTTATCGACCAGCAGGTGCTCGCAATGCACCCAATGCTTCACAAACTCGGCGCCGTAACCGGCTTCGCTCTGCGCAATTTCGTTTTCATGGTGGGGAAAGATCAGATCGACACCGCCTGTATGTATGTCGATGCCGCCTTTGAAAATTTCGTGGATCATCGCCGAACACTCAAGGTGCCAGCCCGGACGTCCGTCGCCGTGAGCCGAATGCCAGTGAACGCCGTCTTTCGACTCTGCTTTCCACAGAACAAAATCGCGCACGTCGTCTTTGTCGTATTCATCGGTGTTGTAGCGCGTGCCCGTCTTGTTTTTTTCGAGGTCGACGCGCGACAGTTTGCCATAATCTTTTTTTTCGCCGATGCGGTAATAAACCGAGCCGTCTTGTTCGTAGGCAACGCCGTTTTGGATAAGTCGCTCGACAAGATCGAGCATCGCGGGAATATAATCCGTCGCGCGCGGATGATGGTCAAACTTGATGACATTCAGCGTTTTGAGGTCGGCAAAAAATGCCTCTGTATAAGGCGCCGTGTAAGCGGCGAGAGCACTTTTGAGATCCGCATATTTGCCGGGTTCTTTTTTGGTGAGTTCGATCGCCCCATTAATCGTCTTGTCATCGACGTCGGTCAGGTTCATCGCATGCTCAACCTGATATCCGGCCAGCTTCAGCGTGCGGTTGAGCACGTCGGCAAACAGGTAACTGCGAAAATTGCCGATATGGGCATAGTTATAGACCGTCGGCCCGCAGGAATAAATTCGCAGCGAAGAACCCTCGACAGGTTCTTTGCTGCGGGTCAGGGTGTTAAATAACTTAACCAAAACTCATCCTTAGTTTTCCGGGGCGAAGCCCCCGGCTTTCTTGCCTCGCCGCTGCGCCATCCCTGGCGCGGCGAGGCCCGAAACATCCTGTTTCGGGCTGACTGGATTTGAACCAGCGACCGCACGCCCCCCAGACGTGTGCGCTACCACTGCGCTACAGCCCGTTTTTTCTTTCTACCGGCCGTGCCGGCAGAAAGAAAAAACGGTTTTTAGACATGGCGTCAATCAATATGAAGCCCATGCAACTGCTTTCGTTGTCGCATTGTGTCATTCTGTAAATGCGACTCATGTTCATAAAGGATTGGCTTGCATCCAATATAACAAAGGACAGCCGGGCGCTTGAATGGTTCGACGAACCCGAAGCCGAAGACCGTATCCGCAAGGCGTATAAAGAGCTGCTCAGCGGCTACGAAACAGACCCGTCGACCCTGCTCAAAGTAACCCGCGAGGTCGGTAAAAGCGAAAACTATACCGGCACCGTCACCGTACGCGATATCAACTACTTCTCGATCTGCGCGCACCATTTTCTGCCGTTCTACGGCAAGATCGACATCACCTACCAACCCGGTGAAATTATCATCGGCCTCGGCAAATTCCCGCGTCTCGTGCAGGCGTACTCACGCCGGTTCCAGATACAAGAAGACCTCGTGAAAGAAATTGCCGAAGAAATCATGACCTCGGGTAAGGCGAAGGGAGTGCATGTGAAATCCACCGGCAGACACATGTGCATGTGCAGCCGCGGCCCGTCTGACCACACAGCCGAAACCGATACTGAATTTGCGCTGGGCACGCTGCTTAAGGGAGTATAGCCCGGCTTTAGAGCATGCAGGTCGTCTACCTTACCGACATCCATGACAATTTTGCCGGCGTCTCGAGCGTTCTCAACCAGACGCAGGCAGACCTGTATATTCTCTCGGGTGACCTGACCTATCACTGCTTCGGCACCGATGAAGCGCTGTTCCGTTTCATCGAACTACAGGAAAAAATCCGCAACCTTGCGCTGCAAGAAGGCGCCAACAATAACGACCAGCAGGCGACGTTGCGTTATGCAGAGAAAGCGCGCGACGGATTAACCCCGGGTCTGCTCGAGGCTGCCGAAGGAAACGAATACCTGAAACTCGCCGCCGAAGCGCATCAAGAACTTATACGAAAATACCAGACGATGGCAAAGGCGATCATCGCTACGCAGAAAAAATGTTTTATCATACCCGGCAACTATGACATCACGCTGCAAGGCACACCGGTTGCGCCTTACAGCATGCACCAGAAATCAGAAGTTATCGATGGATTAAAATTTGCCGGCTATGGCAGCGCGCCGATATTCACGCCAGGCATTCCTGAAGAACTCGTCGTCCCGTTTGAAGAGAATGGAACCGGCAATAAGCTTGCGAGTAAGCCGATGGATTTTATGCTCGCGCAGAAACCCGATGTTTTCATTTTACATAACCCTGCGTACGGCACGCTGGACAAACTGCCGCGCTACGGTCACTGCGGCTCGCAGGGTTTACGCCGAGCCGTCGATGACGTTGCACCCTGCCTTGTACTTTCGGGGCACGTGCATGAGAGCTTCGGTCTGCTGAAACTCGGCACAACGTTTTTCTTAAACCCTTCGAATTTCGGCTCTGTCGAAACCGTCGAAGGCAAACAGGCCGGCGGCTACTTTGCGACCTTTCAGCTGCAGAGCGACGGCGACGGCCAAAAATTTCTGCGCGAGGTCACTTGGAAACGGCTTGTCGGCGGCAAGATCAGGGAACTCTGCCAGATCAAGATCGACAAGAAACAGCGCGCGGCAGAATCTATTCTCGATGAAGCGGAATATTCACTCATGGGCAATTTTCTATTGTAACCATGCGCAATCCATTTCCGGAAAACGAAGCGTTCAGAAAATTTCTCGGCCTCAAAGATTATTTTCGCAAATTTACCACCGAAGAGAACAGGATGCGCACGCGCGAACTCGCACGCGCAGCGCGAATCATTCAGCAGACCGGAGAAAAAATTTCGTTCGATCTGTTAGGCTCTGCCAACTTCGGCATGGCGGTCGAAAGTTCTGATGTTGATATCGTCATGTACATTGACTGCGGCCATGAAGAAGAGGCGCGCTATGACAACACACCGATGCTGCGCATCTATGAATCCCTGTTTTTCGCCACAATTCTCAAGGAAATCAGCCACAACCCGTTTAAGCTGCAGATCGTCGACTTTATCAACCTGCGCCGGCTCGATCGAGCGATACGCGAACCGGGGTTCGACGACGACATTCTCGCCCGTTTTGTTTTCTACCGCACGATCTGCCGCGGCGTGAACAAGTTACCGATTCGCAAGTACGAACAAGCCATTTCAGGCAACAGAGAACTCTTCAAACGCATCGAAGATCACCTCACCGAAGCGCTGATTGAATTTACCCGCTCGTCGAGCCATCGCATGTCATTCAACAAGTACATTTCGCGGCTCAAAGAACAGGACATCAAAATACCGCCGTCCATGCTCGAAAAAATACAAGAGTACCTTGACGCAACCAATGCGTCGTGACCCCCTAAATGAACTCTTAACAGAAGTCCGTGACTGCAAAGCCTGTTCGCCCCATCTGCCATTGGGCGCAAACCCGATTCTGCGCGCGCATTCGGACGCCCGCATTCTGCTAATTGGCCAGGCGCCCGGCACGCGCGTGCACGCCACGGGAATTCCGTGGAATGACCCCAGCGGTGACAAACTCAGGGACTGGCTCGGCGTTGACCGCAACATCTTCTACGACGAAAAAATTTTCGCCATCATACCGATGGGGTTTTGTTACCCTGGCAAAGGGAAAGCGAGGCACCGGCCCGAAGCGCGTGGGGGCGATAGGGCAGGTCAGCGCCAAGGATGGCGCACCTTCGACCTGCCACCCCGAGCTGAATGCGCACCGCTTTGGCATGCCAAGTTGCACGCGCTGCTGCCGAATATCCAACTCACGCTGCTCATCGGCTCATACGCCGTACGCCGTTATCTGCCTCAACAGGCAAAACTTGCCGTCAGTGAACTTGTACATCGGGCGGATTTCACTCGCGGAAAATTATTACCCCTCGTACACCCCTCACCGCGAAACAAACTATGGCTCAAACGAAATCCGTGGTTTGAAGCCGATGTAGTGCCGAAGCTCAGACAACAAATCGCCCAAATCCTTGCCGCTCCATAAGGGTAGGTTTAAACCTACCCCTATGGAGAATTCGGATGTCAGGTCGGAACAAATATGACCTTGCCTATCATTTTATCTTTGGAACGAAGCGGAAAGCACCGGTATTGGATGACGAATCTCTTCTCAGTCTTCAGCTCTTATTTTCGATAAAGGCCAAGGAACTTGGTGGCGAGCTCATTACATCCGGCGGTCATAAAGACCACGTGCATTTGTTAATCATGGCGAAATTGCGAACTCACTTAGGGGTAGATTTAAATCTACCCCTAAGTGAGTTCCAGTGAAACCATTTGCTCGAGCGTCTGCGGCTTGCGGATGACGCGCACGGTCCCCGAAGCCTCTAACATAATTTCAGGTATTAACGGCCGCGAATTAAAATTCGAACTCATACACGAGCCATAAGCGCCGGCATAACCCACCGCCAGCCAGTCATTTTCGGCCAGTTCGCTCAGGCGTCGTTTCGTAGCGAACGTGTCGGTCGATTCGCAGACCGGACCCACGACATCGTACGTATGCTGCGCTGCGCGGCGCACGAGCGGTAAAATCGGATGGTACGCTTCATAAAGCATCGGGCGAATCAGGTCGTTCATGGCCGCGTCGATGATCGCAATCGTTTTACCCGTGCGTTCTTTGAGATGGCGCACGCGTGTCAGCAGAATGCCCAGCGGGGCTGAAATAAAGCGACCCGGTTCAAAATGAATTTCAATATCACTGAAAATCTTGCGTATTGCCTCGACAAGACCGGCGAAATCAAAATTGACCGCGTCGCCTTCTAAGTTTTCATATTTGACGCCGAAACCACCGCCGAGCGAAATATATTCGAGCGGATAACTTATCACCTGCCTAACGGCAGCATATTTTTCTGAGAGGAAATTTGCGGTTTCGATGTAGGGCGCTGAATCAAATATCTGCGAGCCGATGTGCGCCTGCAGGCCGACGAGTTTCAGATTCGCAGATGAGGCGATGAGCTTCAGCGAAAGCTGAAAATCGTTTTCGCTGAGGCCGAATTTATTCTCTTCTTTTCCCGTGGTGATATGCCGGTGCGTGTCGACTTCGACGTCGGGGTTCAGCCGCAATGTTACTGAGGCAACTACGCCTTTCGCCGAAGCTATGCGCGCAATATCTTTGAGTTCTGAAATACTTTCGACGTGCAGGCTGCGTATCTGAAAATCGAGCGCTGACTGAATTTCTGCTTCGCTTTTTCCGACACCGGCAAAAACAATTTTTCCGGGTTCGAAGCCGGCTTTTAGGGCGCGGTAAAGCTCCCCGCCCGACACGACGTCCGCACCGAAACGTTTATGCGCGGCAATTTGCGCAAGTAACGCAAGGTTCGACTGCGATTTGACCGAATAATAAAAGCCGCAACCGGGCAACTGCTGTTCCAGAAGTTTCAGGCGCTCGTTCAACAGCTGTTCGCTATAGAGCCAGAAGTGCCCCGAATATTGATATTCGCGCAGCAATTTGTCCGCAATCGAGCGGGTGAGCTCCGGAAGTGCTACACCATGCCATACGAGATTATCGTGATTGTAAGTAAACATTGCCTGAGCCTAAAAAAAAAATCGCGCCATAGGCGCGATCATTTGCGGTATTTTGGGCGAGCAACACCCACCCAAAATGACGATTATTTACCGTGTTTTGAGAAGTAGTCTTTAGACCCTTTCGTGTCGGCTTTCATCGCATCTTTACCCGGAGTCCAGTTTGCGGGGCAAACTTCGCCGGGGTGCGATTCTGCGAACTGGTCGGCCTGAACGGTGCGCAACACTTCGTCGATATTGCGGCCAACGTTATTATTGTTCACTGTTGCCGATTTAAGTACCCCTTTGCCGTCGATGATGAATACACCGCGCAGGGCAATGCCCGCTTCTTCGATGAGAACGCCATAGCTGCGTGCGATATCTTTCGTGATGTCGGCGAGAATCGGGTAGTTAATCTGGCCGATGCCGCCTTTGTCGCGCGAAACTTCAGACCAGGCAAGGTGGCTGAATTTGCTGTCAACTGAACAACCGATGACCTGAGCGCCAAGCTTTTCGAATTCTGCAGCCTTGTCAGAGAACGCGATAATCTCTGTCGGGCAAACAAACGTGAAATCGAGCGGATAAAAAAACAGTACAACGTACTTGCCTTTGTAATCGCTCAGCGAAACTTCTTTAAAATCTTTGCCGACCAGAGCTGTCGCTTTGAAATCCGGCGCTTTTTTTCCGATGCTAATCATGTAAACCTCTTAGTTATACTGAGTATTGATTTGTAACAAGTCGAAGATAATAGCTTCGCGCGCAAACGGCAACAAAAGATGCTAAGCTTTGCAGAGACTCTTAAACAAATCTTCGCTACCGGGTTCTGGCTTCCATAGTGGGCGACCCGCGTCGCTGCGAATACGGATCGTTTTGCCGCCAGTTTTTACCGTAATCACATGCAATGTACCGTCTGATTGTCGTTGGACGGTGGTCTCGATCTTGTCACCCGTGCGGAATTCGATTTTATTCTTATGCAAATACCATTTGGGCGCCAGCACCAACGTCACATTCACACCGGTTGCCGTCGTGAGCGTCATGCGCACAAGGTAATCTGCGGTATGGCTGCAATAGTCTTCGTCTACCGCAAGCACGGTACCTGAAAACTGTTCGGCCTTGGGCGCCGCCGCGAGCGGCAGTATGGCCAACAACAGCAACATGACTCTCTTCATGTGCCAGTGGGCAGGTTGGAAACCCGCCTGCAAGCAGAAGTGTTCAGCTTCGGGCAAGTGAATACCGAGTTTGAACAAAGCCGTTGGCAAAAGCTTGCGTCGACTCGTGCACCAATGGTATTAGAGTGGGATTTTCCCCGAATAACGGCAGGCCGCCCCCAAGCAAAACCGGTATTCTGGTCAGCGTCATATCGGTCACCAGACCTGAGCGGAGGAAATTCTGTATGGTCTTGCCGCCGTCGACATAACATCGCCGCACTCCTTCGGCTTTCAGCCGGTTAAACAGAGACTGCGGATCTTCTGACGATAACTCGGCGTGCAATTCTGCTTTGAGTCGGCGCAGGGTTGAGGATAACACAATGACGCGCTTGTCTGCGAACGGCCACTCCGCGAACTCGAGCACCTTTTCGTACGTACCGCGCCCCATAATCAAGCAATCGATTTCGCTCATGAACTTCGCGTATCCGAAATCTTCGCCTGCAATCGTATAAGCCGTATTATGCAGCCAAGAAATATCACCGTCAGGCCCTGCAATAAATCCATCGACGCTGACGGCTATATACACCATAACACGCATAGATCCTCCTTTTATTCTACAGTGTAGAATTATTTATTCTACACTGTAGAAGGCGTAAAGCACTTTACTTTACGATACTGGCCTGTATGTATACTTTATGCCACGCGCAAAACCGGGCCGCCCCAAGACCTCCCGTCTGTCGCGCGAACAGATCAGCCGTGCCGCATTGCGGCTGATACAGCAGACCGGCACCGAAAAACTGTCGCTGCGACTGCTTGCCCGCGAGCTGCGCGTCGACGCCATGGCACTGTATCATTACTTTCCGCACCGTGAGGCCCTGCTCCTTTCTGTGTTCGAACAGGCTTTCGCGGGACTGCCTCGACAAATGCCGGCGGGTGTATGGCAATCGGCCGTTACCGAGCTGATGGTTGGTTATTTTGAAATCGCGCGGCGCCACGCAGGCCTGGTCGACCAATTGATCAAAACCGGCAATCCATGGCCTGAGGCGCTGCGGTCGTTCAATGACCTGTTGCTCACGGCGATCACCCGATCAGGGGCGGAGCGGGTCGTGGTTGAGCTCGTGCGCGATATTCTTGTCGATTATACACATGGCTTTCTTCTCGCCGAGCCGCCGGTAAAAAAAAGCAACAAAGCCGGCAGAGAAGCAATATACCGCAGGTCGCTGAACACGATACTCGGTTGCCTGTAACGCTTTTCGCGTCATCTCGACACTGCAGGGTGTCGGTAATGGACTTCAATGCTGACAAAGCTGCGTTAAAAGAAGCAATCCGCAAATTCTCATACCGCGAGAACCACGCCGAACCTTTCACGCTGGCCTCGGGAAAAAAAAGCCCGTACTATTTTGATCTCAAACAGACCCTGCTACAGCCGCAATACCTGCGGCTCGCGGGGCGCTTGGTGGCTGCGACCATTGGTGAGCGCTATGTCGGCGATGTTGTTGCCGCCGGGCTCACCATGGGCGCCGACCCCATTATTTATGCCGCATGCCTGAGCAGAGAAAATCCGCCATTACTTATACCAGCGATTGTGCGCAAAGAAGCGAAAGATCACGGCACCGGAAAAAAGATCGAGATGCTCAAGGGCATCGACACGACAACACCCTGTGTGATGGTCGACGACGTGATCACCACTGCCGGTTCGACGCTGAAAGCATTCGCCGCAATGCGCGAAGCGGGATACAGTATCAGACATGCCGTATGTATTCTTGACCGCGGCGAAGGTGGTCGCGAGGCGCTGGCGCAAAATGGCGTCGAGCTTCTCTCTATTTATACTGCGGTGGAGTTCAAGGAAAAATGAGATTCTTTCGCTACATGTGTTATTTTGCCGTGTTCTTCGTGACGGCCTCATGCAACCGTTCGGCAAACTATGACGCCCCAATCGGTGAAGAAATTGCGGCCCCCAATTTAAAATCCGTTGTCATGGGTGAAGTCGTCTATGTGCCCGCCTATGCTCGCATTCACCATCTGAAACTGAAAGACCGCACGGCCGCGCTCGTCACCACGCTGGCCATCCACAATACCGACATGCAGCAGCCAATGGTTTTACGTTCGGTTAACTACTATGCAGAGAATGGTACTTTACTCAAAAGTTACGTCAGGCGGCCGCGCCTGCTGCCACCTTTAGCCACGGCAATCTACTATCTATCTCCCGAAGATTCGGGTAAAACTGGAATCGGAGCGAATGCCATTGTAGAATGGGTTGCTGAGCAAACTGTGTCTAAACCGATTATCGAATCGATTATGGTTTCGACTGACCACACGCTCGGCATATCGTTCATCAGTCAGGGGTACACGATCAAAAAAACAGGCGGTAAACCATGAGAATACTTGTACGCAACCTCGGTTATGCTCTGCTGCTGACTTGGCTCAGCGTTGCCATCAATCACCTGTTGGGCTTCAACACAGTACGGCACGACATTGGCGATATTACCCGCAACGCGGTGACGATCGTCTTCTGGTGTTCGATATTTCTGACGATCGTGCAGATTCGCGCGGTATCGGGTGAGGAGCATAATTTTCTCAATGCCTTCCGCAGCGGCACGCTCTATTCGCTGTTTTATTCGGCGGCATTTTCGCTATCGATGGCCTTTTACCAGCATGTGATAAATCCGCAGTTTTACCCGACCTACCGCGCATATTTTGAGAGTAGACTCGTGGCGGCAAAACTCGCCCCCGATCTCATTGCTGCAAAACTTCGCCAATTCGACATGAGTTTTAATGGTGATTTTCCGACATATATGCTGCTGTTTTT
>JAEUSA010000278.1 GCA_016788945.1 Leptospiraceae bacterium | reverse complement strand
GAACAATGCGCCTTGAGATGCCCGATGCATTCCGAAGTTAACTTTTTTGCAAGGTTTTTCCCGTAATTCGTCTAACGGATTATGATGAAAGAAAATTACTTCAGAAAAGCAGGACGTGCAATCCCAGCGGTGTTTCTGGCGCTCGTGACTCTAAATTGTGTAAGTCAATCTGACACCACCCCAGCGCCTGTGTTTGGGGCATCGTTAGTTGGCGGTTGGTCATACCAATCTGCCCTCTTCGCCTGCTTTAATATAGACTATAAGGCTGGTTTCGGTGATCACAAAACGGAAGCGCTTACTTATCGCGCTAAATGGGATGACGGTCATGGCGTTGCTTTTTCTGACGGAAAAATCGGCACTTGGCAACTTCGGGAAGATGGTAAACTCGAAGTTTATGTGAAAGACTGTCAAATAGATTGTATCCCCAACCCTGTGATCTATACCAAGGATGACTCGTTAGGCTGCGGTGAGTAGAGCATGCCAGCAGACACGGCCACACTTAATACGGATCGGAGTCTTTCACTTTTGACTCGGAAAAACGATGTTGCCGTCGAGCTCCTTATAGACCGCTACTATCAATTGTATTTTAACGAAATTTTCATCTTTATCGATCAACACATTCGGTGCTATGAGGATAGTCAGGATCTAACCCATGACGTATTTGCCAAAGCGCTTGCATATCTGCAGCGTTCGGAAATCAAAATTGAAAATCCGAGGGCCTGGCTTTATCGAATCGCGCGGACGCATTGTATCGATCGCATCTACAGGAAAAGAAAACTAAAATCCAATCGTTTCAAGCCCGGGGAAGAGCAAGACATTGCCCAGCCAAGTCCTTTCGAGAATTCCATATTAGACCAAGCGATGATTGACTCGGTGCTTGAATGGGTTGACAAAAATACTTCCGAAGTTGAAAGAAGAATTTTTGAATTAAAAATACTTTGTGGACTTACGTTGGCCGAGGTTGGTAGAACAGTCCAATGCGATGCATCGACAGTCTCACGAATTCTGAGTAATCTCGTCGCACGTATCAAGAGAGAGTTTATATGAATGCAGTGAATAGACGACTCTTCGAACATTTGGACCTCTTGAGTTCTGACGAACAAAGCCTTCAGGTCGACCAGCTGAGAAAGCGCTGGCAGAAACGCTTTGTGGCCCGGAAGGCTGCTATGGCTGCGGTACAGAAGAATACACAAAAAAAGACTACGCTGCGACTGATTCACCAACTGACCGCAGCTATTCGAGAAAAGGCACCAGTCTCGATCTGGCATACCCAAGGGGCCGCTGCGGCGATTTTGATCATCGCATTCGGGGTATGGTATTTTTCGGATCGCAAGTTTGAGCAAGGAACCTCTGTTGCGCGTGTCTTTCAAATGTCGAAGCCCGTGCTTACAAAGTCGGCTAACGCATCGGCTTTAGACGCAGCAGTGCCCAAGAGTCAAGTAATTGCAGATCGAGATGAAATCATTCTTGATTCAGAAAATGTTACCACAGATTTTTCGACAACGTTCGTGGTGACTCAGGCCAAACTGCAACTCCGCGAATATCGCGACGGTGTTGGCATTCAGATCGAGTCGGGAGAGCTGTTAATGGATTTTGATCCAGTTGAGGCTACCAAACGCTATATCATTATACCCAACCGCGCGGTCATTAAGATTACCGGAACGCAGGTTTATGCGCGCGTCACAAGCAGCAAGTCCGAAGTCTATCTGCGACACGGCAAAGCAGATATGGAGACAGCGGACGGCAAGAGCAGAGTGCTCATGACAGGATACGCCTACGATCTCGGAAACAATCAACGGCGAGCAGTATCGAGGGATGCGGACGAACAACTTATGCGAGTATTTTCCCCGATTCGCAAACTACCAAAAATCGGACGACCTGCGCGGAGCCAAAGAAATCCTTCAAGTTTAGATTTTGAGGAATGGCGGCGACAGGCAGGCGCTTCGCAAAGCGATGCTCTCGATTTGATGCTCAAAAAGTATCCGTTTGTGTTTAAAGCCTTTCTGCCCAACGGCAAATCTGCCTTTCTCGGAGCTTTTGACGAGAATCCGGCAACTGTCTACGGTCCGGAAGGAAGAATAAATCTCACAGCGCATGACCAAGGGAAAATCGTGAGGCTGAAATGAAAAGCCTGGCTAAGATCTTGATTCTATTCTGCGCCTGCTTTGTCTATCGGGAGATTGCAGCCATAAGTGTGGCGGTTGAGGCGCCCGTTTTAGACGGCGTGGCTAGTGAGCACCGTCATATTGGGCCAAATCTCGTCAAAAATCTCTGCGGTCGACTGATTTCTATGCGCAGCATGGAAACAGTCGGGTGCGGAGTTGGCCCGCAGGTTACACAAGCGCACCTGCGTATTGTTAACACTGTAAAGGAAATCGACGGGCGGCTCACACTCCATAGTGCTCTTTCGACAACGGAAGGTGCCAATGAAGACTCGGTCACAACGGTCTCAGGTGCAGGGGAGTACCATGCGATGACGCTCGAACTGCATACCGAGAAGCTTATCCAGCGACTAGAAGAAATCAGCGCAAACCAACCAACGAAATCTAAGTCAGCCGTGACGAAGGCGGAAATCAAGTCAGAACCGAAGCAGCATGACGGATTCTTCCTTAGCGTATATACCGGATCGGGTTGGGTACAATTGGGAGCTCTCCATTCAGGTATTCCGATATTTGCTGGTCTAAAGATCGGCAGAACGCTTTGGGATACCTTATTTCTCTTCGGCTCTGTCGAAGTTGCCTTAATCGATAGTCCCATTATCGAGAAACACACCCGACTGGCACGCGATGGAAAATACACGACTTTCGCCGGCAATCTCGATGGCACCGCCACGAGCGAAGATTTTAGCCTCGGATGGGGTTTCTACACGCGCTCCAACTATGTATTTCAAGCTGCATTAGGTTTAGGGGCTTTTCAGATTAGGCCAGCGGATTCGCCGGCCGCGCAAAATTACGGAAATTTTGAGTCCAGCTTATATCCCAGCTTGTCGTTGAGCTTTGGTCGAGAATGGTGGGTTAGCGATAACTGGGGGGTTGGCTTGGCCCTTATCGGACGTAGTGTGTTTGCAGCCCCAGAATGGGCTCTATCGTTAGCGCTGGCCGTCACTGCAACATATAACTAAACAAATGATCCATTCTAAATCACGAAAAGGAACATGAAATGAGTGTAACAAAACAAGTCACCTTTAGCGTCATCTTGCTGGCATTAAGCTGTAAGGGCAATATGGAGCAGACCGAGTACAAAGCAAGGGATTACCCAAGCGGACCCGTTACACCGGCAACGCCTATAGACCCACACTCGGGCAATCGTTATGGCCAAAGCGTTGCCATTTCAGGCGATACGATGGTTGTTGGTGTGCCTTACGACCCGAGTAGTGAAAGAGGGGTGAAGCATGGTGTTGCTGGCGATGCAAATCAGGAAGCAAATAGAAGCGGTGCCGTCTATGTTTATCGACGAGTAGGCATCCACTGGGAGCAGGAGGCGTACCTAAAAAGCTCAAGTTTGTCCCAGCCCGAAGAGTTTGGAAAACGCGTGGCTATTTC
>JAEUSA010000272.1 GCA_016788945.1 Leptospiraceae bacterium | reverse complement strand
ACAAAATGCCCAAAGTCATCGAATTTGTGACCAGTTTTCCGAAGACGGCGACGGGCAAAATTCAGAAGAACAAGATTGCCGCCGCATATAAGCCCGCAGACTGAGACGATGAAGGCTCTCATGGCGGTGGTGATCTCGTTGTGTGTTGTCGCTCCGCCTCTTTCTGCCGTCGACAAGCAGCAGATGCGAACGGCGATGTACGATTATTTTGCTGAAGAGAAAAAAGCGGCCAAGATGGGTATTTTCGGCGCAGCAATTATTGGCGGTTCGGCCGCCTACCTGACGTCACAATCTGATCTCGCCAAAGGTACCGGCTATGCACTCTTTGGCGCCGCGGCTGCCGGACTTATTGTTGGTGGCACAGTATATTTTCGCACCGATACGCAGCTGGCAAAGCTCGATCGGTTACTCGAATCTTCTCCCGAAGAATTCCGCAAGCACGAAAGCGCGCGCATGGAAAAAGTCAACTCGCAGTTCAGAATACTGAAGATCGTCGAATATTCATTGTTGGGCGGCGGTGCGGCAACGGTTATCGCCGGTGTAGCGCAGAAGGCAGATCTGACAACCGGCGTCGGCATCGGCCTCATGCTCGATGCATGCCTGTTTCTGCTATTTGATTATTTTGCTGAAGCACGTGCGCACGTCTATGCGCAGCGAATTTCTGATTTTAACACTGTTGGCCGCAACGCGGAGTTGATTCAAGGCCTCCAATTTTCTTATCCATTCTGAATCTGCGGCTGAACCGCAGATTCAGAATGCGGATTAAATGGAATATTCGGAACTTTTGATTGGCTTCTTACCGTCGAACGCCCCGGTTTTGAGTTTGCGCGAACGTGCGTCGAATTCGTAAACGGCTTTGAGCATCTGCCCGTTAATGTTGGCACTCTTCACAAAGGTTACATTGCCACCATTATTGACGAGCGAATAAGACACCCCGCGCATGTCTCCGCCGATCGAAACAAAACGGGTAAAACTCACCTGACTGTAGATCTGTCCCGGTGAGGCGGATGCAGAGACGTTACGCAAAAAGCTCTCTACTTGCTGCTCGCCCGTGAACGACACATCAGTGAAAAAAGCCGGCAACGCCGCATTCGTATCACCTATGCCAGCAAAGAATGCCTGCATTTCACTCTGATGCATCGCCAAAAGGCGCTGCAAATCATCGACCGGTCGCTGTGCACGCGGTCGGGCAAAAATCGTACCGGTTAAGACGGTCATTACAGCAATTAGGCTAAGGATTCGTTTCATATCATAATCCTCCTTCAGGTATTGATGTATTCGGTCATAGAATATTTAACTGAACAAAAATTGGCAAAAAAATTCATCCGCCGCGATTAAAAAACCGGTTTTTCTGGTATTTATATAATAGAGGGATTATGAAATGTCACAGACAGCCGAAATTTCTTGAAGAACGGCAGGTAAAGGTCGCCAGCGTGATTGAGGTGCACCTCGCTCCGAGGCAATGGAATCGGATCAAGATTGCCGTCTGGCACAGGCGGCGAACTTATTCTACAATAACGCGCTTTTGCGTGATGAAACTGGCGCGCAAATGTTCGCTGCGCTGGACAGCGAGACTTTTGAGCGCGCGCCAAAGCGTAAAAAGGGGGATGGAGATCGCCGAGGATACACACCGACATATGATGTGTCTTTATGGTGAGGACGAGAAGGTAATCCGTCTCGCGGCGATGGATTTGGGTGTGACGATTTCAGCGTTTGTCCGCCTCGCGATTGAATTATACCTGCACACTCTTGCTATGGAAAACCATAGCCGAAGCAGGGTAAGCAATGCGGATTTGACGGCCGAAGGCATACGCTTCACGCAAGAAGTCCAGATTTACGCGACCAACGGCGGCCCGTATCCCTATTTGCGTACTCTCTCCTGCATATCCTTCAATCTCGACAGCTACTGGTAACCGGTTACCCGGCCATCCCCTAAAGTACTCATGCCTTTTGAAATACCGCCGAAAATTAAGACATGAAAACCCAGATTATGCCCGTCAGTGAGCTGGTTGAGGTGCTGCGCGATGAGCTCGCCGCCCACCACCACCTGCTGCAGCTCGAATTGGCAAAACGCGAGGCAATCATCGCCCGCGACGGGGAAAAGCTCAAGACTTCGGCCGGTGAACAGGCGAAGGAGCTGCATAAAATTGACTTGCTCGAAAGCCGCCGCGACAAGTTGGCGCAACAGATATTGCCGGCCGGCTCTGACATCAAGCTATCAGAAATTATCGCCAGCGATGCGGTCAGCGCACCGGAGAAAAAAGAACTCGGTCGCTACCAGATGGCACTCAAGTCAGCCTTGGCGGAGCTCAAAAAGATCAGCGAGGTGAACGCGAATATGCTGATCGATAGCCGTGACCTTTTCAAAACAATGATCATGAGCCTTGCCGGTAAAGGCGGTCAACGGGAGCATGCAGCATCGCGTCCGTTGCTCGTCGATGCAAACTGTTGATAAAATTTTCATTTTAGACTGCGCCGTAGGCGCAGACTAAAATGAAATAAAAAAGGAGAACAAGATGCCATCCACATTCATGGGAATCGAAATCGCGCGGCGCGGAATAGCCACGCACCAGCAGGCACTGACGACGACCGGCCATAATATCTCGAACGCCGATAACAAGAACTACTCACGGCAGCGCGTCGACATGGAAACGATGCACCCGCTGTATGAACCTTCGCTCAACCGTGCGTCGGGTGCAGGGCATCTCGGACAAGGCCCGAAGGCCGGTGCGGTTGAACGTATCCGCGACGAGTTCGTCGACGGCCGCATTCATAATGCAGAGCAGGCCAAATCGCAATGGGAAACCCGCGAAAAATATCTGCACCAGGTTGAAGTCATTTACAACGA
This sequence comes from Leptospiraceae bacterium, assembly GCA_016788945.1. Taxonomy (GTDB): domain Bacteria; phylum Spirochaetota; class Leptospiria; order Turneriellales; family Turneriellaceae; genus Turneriella. Next base: position 5,781 of record JAEUSA010000272.1, on the reverse strand, counting down.
ACCTTCTGACGATTCACTGCGCGCGCAGCTCGACCGTTTCTGGCAATCATGGCAAGAACTGGCCCAGTTTCCCGAAGAAATGAGCCACCGCGAACTCGTGCGCACACGTGGCCGCGAAGTTACTTTTCGCATGCGCGATACCTTCCAGAAACTCTCAGATCTGCGCAGGCAGGCGGATTTCGAATTCGAAGTGACTGTGGGCCGCATCAATGACATGGCCACGCAGATACGAGACCTCAACGACCGTATACTCAAAGCACAGGCTGTCGGCGACAGGCCGAACGACCTGATGGATAAGCGCGATCATATCGTGCAAGAGCTTTCGAAACTCGCCGACATCACCCTCGAAAAACAGGATCCCGACGAATTCATCGTCTACCTCGGCGGTGAAATGCTCGTGCAGGGTCGTGTGCAGCACAAAATTCTCGTGCAGGGTGACGCCTCCAACGAAGGCATGAAAAAGGCAACTTGGGAGCATAACGGCCAGAAAGCTCTCTTCCGCGCCGGTAGCGCGCAAGGCCTGTTAGAGATGCGCGACATCACCATCCGCGAGAACATCGAAAAAATGGACATGCTGGCGATTAACCTCGCTGACACGGTCAACGAAGTCCATCGCGATGGTTTCGGTCTTACAAAAGAGACCAATATCAATTTTTTCCGCATTGATCCCCTGTCGCGCAACATACGCGGCAACTATGACCTTTCAGGCGATGGCGTTGATGACGTCAGCGCAATCTTTAAGGTAGCGGGCAAAAATGCGCTAACGGCAGACCGACCGATCGGCGTCGCCGGCACAATGACCTTCGTCAAAAATGACGCCGAGCATACCCCGGTCTACATCACCTACCGTCCCGATATGTCGCTCAACGATGTCATTCAGGCGATCAATCGTTCTGACGCCGGTATCGTTGCCTACCTCAACCACAACAATAACCTCGTGCTCAAGGGCCGCGAAGCTTCAGATAACTACCTGACTAATTTTATGATCCGCCATATTGAAGACTCAGGCGAATTTTTAACTGGCTTCGCCGGTATGCTACAGAATTCGGGCGCCGCGGGCGCATTCGATTATCGCCGCACTGACGAAATAAACAAACTGCAATCGACGCTCGACCGCATTACGCTGACTTCGATCATTCACCCGGCGGGTGCGATGCACCTCTCGAATGAAGTCGAAGGCAACACGGCGCTCATTGCCGCGGGCATGGGCAAAGACGTCGGAGGTACCGGCGATGCCAACATGGCCTATGGCGCAAAAGACGGCGGTAACGCCACGCGCATCGCGCAGGCAATGCGGCACAAGCAGACCATGGTCGGCGAATACCGCAACAGCGATGAATTCTACAATGCCCTCATCGCCAAAGCGGGTATTGAATCGAAAACCGCGAAGGAGCAGGTAGAGAATCAGAAACTGATTCTCACGAATCTCGAAAACCTGCGCCAGTCTGTCATGGGTGTCAACCTCGATGAAGAGATGGCTGCCATGGTGCAGTTTCAGCACGGCTACAACGCCGCAGCGAGAATCATGCAGACGATGAACGAGCTATTGGATAAACTGATTAATCACTTGTAATAGAGCAATTGTGCCGCCGCTCTGCGGCAGCGCAATCGCCATGGAGAAAAAATGATACGCGTAACAAACCTGATGCAGAATAACTCGATGATCTCAACTTTGAACCGTCACCAGGTTGCGCTCGACAAAACCGAGCGCGAGCTTTCGACGGGTTCACGCATTCAGCTGCCCTCCTCTGACCCTGTCGGTGCGGCAAACCAGATGCTCTACCGCACCCGGCTCACCGAACTCGACCAGTACGAGCGCAATATCGGCGAAGCCAAAGACCGCCTGAATGTGATGGATGGGCAAATCGACCGTGTCGGCGAAATTTTTCAACGCATGCGCTATCTCACCGTGCAGGCGGCGAACGGTACCAATAGCGGTTTTGAGCTCAAAGAGGCTGTGGCAAAAGAAATCAACCAACATTTGTTGGCATTGATTGATATCGCCAACAGTAAAGACGCAACGGGACGCACGCTTTTCGGCGGCAGCGTTATCGAACGCGATCCGTTTCTTCCGGTTTATTCGCACCTGCAAACAGCCGGCATCGACCAGGGCAATGCCGTAACCGGCGTACAATATCAGGGTGACATACAGGTACAGAACCGTGAAATCGAGCGCCACGAACAAATGGATATTACCTTGCCGGGCAACCGTGTCTTCTGGGGCACCAACACCTCGATCGCCTCAAATAAAGATTCGGCGGGTTACGTCGCGCAGGGCGATCAGCTGATCGCGATCAATGGTGTCAAAATTCAGATCTCGGCCGGCGATTCGATCAATGACGTGATCGACAAAATCAACACCGCGCCCGTCGAAGTCCGCGCAAGCAAAGGTTCGCAAGATGACATTATTCTCACCAGCAAATCTCCGCACCAGATCTGGCTCGAAGATCTCGAAGGCGGCACGGTGCTGCAAGACCTCGGTCTGATCGACGGTACAAACCCAGAACCGCCTAACAATTTTGCGACGACGGCGACTGTTTCGGGTCTCTCGTTGTTCGAAGTAGTGATTATGCTGCGCGACGATCTCATCAAGGGGGATGTCAAACTGATCGGTGGCCGCGACCTCGAGGCGCTTGACAGCGCGCTCGAAAACGTTTTGCGTTACCGCGCCGAAGTCGGCGCGCGCGTTAACCGGCTTGAACAACACGAAAAACGCGTCGCGTGGGATACCACGTATACCAAAGAGTTATTGGCAAAGAATGAAAGCGTTGACGTGACACAGTCAATCGTCGATCTCAAATGGCTTGAGGCCGTGCATTCGTATGCATTGCGGGTCGGGGCAGGCATTATTAAGCAGACTTTAATGGATTTTCTGAGATAGTTTATGTTGAGTAAACCGAAGGTTGTATCGAACCATGCAATTTGAAACGCGGGCACTCGGTAAGATTGAAATAGAAACCGAAAAACAGATTTTTTTTCCGGAAGGTCTGTTTGCCTTTGAGGCGTTTAAACACTTTGCCTTGCTGCCGACAAAATCAGGCAGCACCTTTCACTGGTTACAATCGCTCGAAGAAGCCCGGCTTGCGTTTCTGATCACGCTGATACCCGATATCACGACGAAATACCGGCCGAACATCGACCCTCAGTTTCTCACCCTAATCGAAGCGACAGAGACCGCACAAGTCGAGGTTTGGGGCATCATCACAGTGCCGACAGGTAAACCCGAGAATATGACTATCAACCTGCAGGGCCCGGTGCTGGTTAACCGCGCGCGAAAACTCGGCGGACAGTTTGTCTCCGACGACCCAAACCATCTGGTACGTACTCCACTTCTTGATCTCGTCGATCATGGGTCAAACCAGGCTGCAGGACAAAGTTAATGCTCGTTCTCGCCCGACGCATCAATGATTCGATTGTGATCGGCGACAACGTCGAGATTGTCGTTGTCGAAATCAAAGGCGACCAAGTTAAACTCGGTGTAAAAGCCCCCAAAGACGTTAAGGTATTCCGTGGCGAGATCCATGCGGAGATTCAGAAAGAAAACAAGGCCGCTTCAGAGTCTCAGTTGCCCCCCGATCTCGACACCTTCATCAGAAAAAAATAACTCTTTTCCGCGCTGCGCAACCGATTTCATTTTTGGTTGCCCGGCCGACACCCGTTCGAACTAGTTACAGTGCTGTCAGAACCATGGCAGTGAAACAATGTCAGAAAATCTACGCATTGAGACCGACAATGGAATTGCGATCGTGCGGCTGTGCCGCAGCGATAAATTTAATGCGTTGTCGAATGCATTGCGCGACGAAATTGAAACGGCTTTTCATAATCTCGCAGCTGACAATACGATAGTCGCCGCTGTGCTAACGCACGACGGCCCTCACTTCAGCGTCGGCTACGATCTCGAAGAGGTGATGGCGACTGAACTCGCTTCGTTCAACCACCGGCCGGTCGAATACCATGCCGCCGTCTATTGTTTTCCCAAACCGCTGATCGGTGCCTATTCAGGTTTCGTTCTCGCAGGCGGTTTTGACCTTGCACTCGCTGCCGATTACATCATCGCAGGGGAGAGATCGGTGTTTGGTCACCCCGAGCTTAAATTTGGGGCGCCACCCCTTGTAACCACGCTCGCGCGCAAAATCGGCCCCGCCCGGGCACTGGAACTCATCTGGAAAGGCGACAACCTGCCGGCGAAAAAAGCGCTCGCAGCGGGTTTCGTCAACGAAATTCAAACGGAGGTTGAACTGTTGCCGCGCGCTAAAAAAATCGCGGCCAAAATGGGCTCGCACGATGCACAGAGCCTCAAACTCACGAAACGGTTCGCCAATCAGCTTTTTACCGGTGATGTGCGCGAAAATCTGGCGCGAGAATTTAAAGCATTTGCCGAAGAGACCGATGCGCCTGCACTGCTTGGCAGAATCAGAAACTATTATGATAGCTTACGCCTGAAACAGGGGCCTCAATGATTTATTCTCTGCGCGGAATACCCACCCGCATCGAACCGTTTTTCGTCGTCATCGAAGCGCAAGGAGTCGGTTACGGTGCGCGAATTCCCGGCAACGTGTATGAAGCGATTGTTTCCGGCGGTTACGACACTGCCGCAAAAGAATTTTCGCTGGTTACACGCAGCGTCTATTCAGAAGACAATGCACAGTTGTTCGGATTTCTGAATGAAACAGACGCGGCGCTGTTTGATTTCATACGCTCGCTGAGCGGTTTTGGACCACAAGCCGCGATGAACCTTATCTCGACCATTGGCGCTGCAGAGCTGCTGTCGGCGCTGCGCGGCCAAGATGCTACGGCGCTGACAAAAGTACCCGGTGTGGGCAAAACCAAGGCCGAAAAACTCTGCTTCGAAGCCAATGCGAAGAAAGCCAAACTCGACAAACTCGCGACACAACTCGATGCACCACAGAAAGAGACGGTAGCCGCCAGCGATGATTTGGTGGTGCAGGCGCTCATCTCGCTCGGCTACTCATTGAAAGAAATTCAGGCCGCGGCACCTAAGGTGAAAAAGGCCGCGGACGCACCCGAGAATGTTTCGCGCGAAAATCTGCAACAATGGATTCGGCTGTATCTGCGCAACCTGTAAAACCCGGGTTCTTCCCGGTGCTGCTGCAGGCGCTGTTTCCGGAAAACTGCCTGCTCTGCGACGAAAGGCTCACCGGCGGCCGATTGATCTGCCGGCAATGCGAAGTTAGCGATCCCCTGAAGCCCGCCCCCGAATTTGCTCCCGAGCGGTATGGCAGGCAGTTCGGCTTTCTTTACGAAGGCAGTGGTAAAGCCTTGCTCAAGGCGGCCAAATTCGGCCACCGACGGCGCGCGCGCAATTTCTGGATAGCGGCCGCGCGGCCATTGCTGACGCATTTTGCCGGAGAAAAGACCAAACTTCTTGCGCTGCCTTCGAGCAAACCTTTTCTGCAGCAACTGCTGCAGGCCGTGGTTCCCCCCGAGCGGCTGGTGCTTAACGCATTTCGTACAAAAAGGAGCGCGTTTTTCGGCAACGACGCCAATAAATTTCTCGGCGAAGCGGCTCGTTACCGGCGAATTCATGACAGCCTGCAATGGAATAACCAGATGATCGGCGAAGCAGATCGCTACATTATCTGCGATGATGTTTCGACGACCGGTGCCACCCTCATTCACGCCGCACGCCTCACCGAGAGCCATCTGCGCATCGCTCCCGAGCGCATTACGATTTGGGCATTGTTATACCGACCGCGCGAATTCGCCGATCACTTACGCACTCCGCGCCAGTAATCACCCTTGCGTGGTTTGAAGTTTTCC
>JAEUSA010000259.1 GCA_016788945.1 Leptospiraceae bacterium | reverse complement strand
TGAAGCGATTCTCAAGAAAGAAATCCCGGCGGCCATTCAGGCAGAGATACTCAAGGCTTATGCAACCCTCTCGGCAGGCGTGGCGGGTGGCGTCGACGTCGCGGTGCGCTCGAGTGCGACAGCAGAAGATTTGCCGAATGCGAGTTTTGCCGGCCAGCAAGAAACTTTTCTCAACGTGCACGGCGAGGCACAACTCATGGATACGTGCCGGCGCTGCTTTGCTTCGCTGTTCACCGACCGCGCGATTTCTTACCGTCAGGACCAGGGCTTCGATCACTTTCAGGTCGCGCTCTCGATCGGCGTGCAGCGCATGGTGCGCTCTGACCTCGCGAGTTCGGGGGTGATGTTTTCGATCGATACCGAAAGCGGTTTCAAAGACGCCGTGCTCATCAATGCCGCCTACGGCCTCGGGGAAAATGTCGTTCAGGGTGCGGTCAACCCCGACGAATTCTATGTCTTCAAACCGACCCTGCTCAAGGGCTTCAAACCTATTTTGCAGAAGAAGACCGGCAGCAAGGAATTCAAAATGGTCTACGATGCGGGTGGCGGCAAGATGGTCAAGAATGTGCCCGTATCTGAAACAGACCGGGCGGCATTCTGTATAGGCGACGATGATATTTTGACGCTCGCGCGCTGGGCGTGTACCATAGAAGAGCACTATACGAAGAAGAAAGGCTCATTCTGTCCGATGGACATGGAATGGGCGAAGGATGGTAAAACCGGAGAACTTTTCATCGTGCAGGCGCGGCCTGAAACCGTACAATCGCAGCGCGATTTTTCACATCTTGAAGTCTATAAGCTCAAAGAAAAAGGCAAGGTGCTGGTGCAAGGCCGCAGCGTCGGTGAAAAGATCGCCTCGGGTGCGGTGCGCGTCGTCCGCTCCGCCGCGAATCTTTCACTCGTCAAAGACGGCGATATTCTCGTCACCGACCGCACCGACCCCGATTGGGAGCCCGCGATGAAAAAGGCGGCTGCCATTGTGACGAACCGCGGTGGCCGCACCTGCCATGCTGCGATTATCAGCCGCGAGTTAGGTGTACCCGCGGTAGTGGGGACGCTCAATGGCACAGAAGTTCTCAAAGACGGTGATAGTGTGACCGTCTCATGCGCCGAAGGCGATACCGGCCACATCTATGCCGGCGCGCTAAAGTATGAAAAATCGACACTCGATTTTTCGACGAACACACGACCCAAAACCAAAATTATGATCAACGTGGCGAATCCCGAAGAGGCGTTTCGCACAAGCCAGATACCCAATGACGGCGTCGGGCTCGCGCGCATGGAGTTCATCATCAACAGCTTCATTCGCGTGCACCCGCTCGCGCTTCTGAATTACAACAAACTCGAAGATCGCAATCTGAAAGACACGATCGACCTTCTAACCGTCGGCTATAGCGATAAGACCGCCTATTTTATCGACCGCCTCGCCCAAGGTGTCGCGATGATCGGCGCTGCCTTCTACCCCAATGACGTGATTGTGCGCATGAGCGATTTTAAGTCGAACGAATACGCAAATCTGATCGGTGGGGCTCAGTACGAACCCACCGAAGAGAACCCGATGATCGGCTTTCGCGGTGCGTCGCGCTATTACCACGAAAAATATCGTGATGGTTTTGCCCTCGAATGCCGCGCGATGAAAAAAGTACGCGAAGAAATGGGGCTTACCAACGTGAAGCTGATGATACCGTTCTGCCGCACAGTCGAAGAAGGGAAAAAAGTCGTTGCGGAAATGGAAAAACACGGCCTCAACCGCGGCGTCAACGACCTCGAAATCTACGTCATGTGCGAGATTCCCTCGAACGTCATTCTCGCCGACGAATTCTCGAAAGTTTTCGACGGCTTCTCGATCGGCTCGAACGACCTGACACAGCTGATTTTAGGTATCGACCGTGATTCAGAGATTGTCGCACCGATTTTTGACGAACGCAACCCGGCGGTTAAAACCATGATAGCCAACGTCATCAAGGCAGCGCGCGCGAACAACCGCAAGATTGGCATTTGCGGACAGGCACCGAGCGACTATCCTGAATTTGCCGAATTTCTCGTGCGCGAGGGCATCAATAGCATTTCGCTCAACCCCGATGCGGTTTTGAAAACCACGGCGCATATTCTGCAGGTAGAAAAAAGTCTCTGAATAGCAATTAATCACTCCGGCTTAATGCCGTTCAGGGCCGCGCGGTAAGCTTTCATGCCTATCTCTTTGCTGTCTGTTTTCTCATCGACGAGAGACTTACGGCTGAGGTCTGCTATTCGACAGCCAACGTAATCGACGTCCTCGACCGTCACCTGCTGTATTTTTTCCAGGCGCACCTCAAGAGGCGCCGCTTCAGAGCCGGTGACCAGCGTGGCGCGAAACTGAGAGACCTGCGCAAGTGCTTTGCGCACTTTGGGATCACGCACCTGCAGCTTAATGCCTGAGAGCGATGCATCTATCGCCGCTGCTTTTGCGGAATATCTTTCAAAATTGGAATTTCGCACCGATACAGACACCGCATCGGCTATGCTGACCAGCGTCTGCAGCAGCTGGTCGGTGATATTATTATTCACGTTTCGAAAATGGCAGCCAATATACGCAATGTGATCCATTGTGCCGTCTTTTTTCGGCACCGAGATCGGAAAAATCGCTTCGCTGATAATACCGGAAGTTTTATACCGTGCGATAATTTCATCGCGTATGGACGCATCGGTTACCACCTCGCCGAGCGGTTTAAACAAATAACGGCGTGAAAAGAACTCAATTTCGCGCGTTTTTTCGGTCTCGCTGTGTCGCGAATCGGAAAGTGCGAAACCATTCCCAGACGCTTTAATGTATTTCAGCACGGCAGAATCGTCGTCATGAAAAAAATCCAGTTGCGCAGTTTTCATATCGAGCGGAGACAATTTTGCGTACGTTTCGAGAATAACGGCGATGCCGGATTTTCTTTTTTGAACATTGATTTCTTCCGCCGGCAAAATCAGGTCATACACATACCAGCCGGAATCCCCGACCGCAAGCCGCCGGTTTTGTCTGTGGTAGGTGCTCTTATACGCTCTCAACAGCGGCAGTTCAAAGACCGTGCCCACTTTGATTTTTTTTCCACAGATCAATATGTACTGATAAAGTTCATTGTCTTCAAACTTAATGGCAAGATTAATATCGGGTAAATCTGACGCATGAACCGAAAGTCTCCAGACTTTAGCGATGCGATCCAAGAAAATACGGATAACCCTCACCTGCAGATGTTTTACATTGAGCACCACCGGATGACGCAGACCAATCCAATCACGGTCTGTCATCGCATCAGTATCGAGCGGTAGCCAGAAATCCTTGTTAGATAGATTTCGCAATAATTGTGCCGGGTCTGAATTCATATTTTATATGGAGAGTTACTTCTCCTGCGGTAAGTTTTTTCCTGCATGGGTTCCCGCTGCTGCGGTAGGCTCAAGCGATCGGTGGCGGGCCCCACCAAACCGGCGGATCAGGAACTATCAGCCGCAGAAGTCTGAATCTGGCAATCCAATTATGCTTTCGGGGACGCTCATGGCACCGGAACAACATTTCTGGTTGCTACCGGATGACGCGATTGCCTGTAGGGTTATCTTCGCATGTTCCGGAGAGTAGTTCTGCAATGACAACAGACCGCCTGATCGCCCTCGTCACGGTTTTGAGCCTCATGGTCGTGACTCTGCTCGCGCTCAAAAGCCGTTTTCTCAACCGGCGCCTTTTGGCGCTGGCTCAGCAGTTTCGCCTGCACCACCTGCTCGCACTTTTTGCCGGCGCAGGCATGCTGATTCATGTGGCACTGGCATTTTATCGGGACTGGCCCGAATCGCTCGGCCTTTACCTAACGCTCACCGATTGGGTGATATTGTGCGGCTGGGGAGCCCTGCTGTGCTTCGCCATCGTCATCGCCACTTCATGGCTGAGCCGCCTCAAGTGGAAACACTGGTATTTGTTGCACCTCATGACCATACCGGCGTTTGTACTCACGGCGCTGCATGCGCTCGTGCTCGCGCGCACACGGCGTTTCGATATGGCAATCCTCATTTTTTTATTCGCGGCCATTATGCTCATCTTGTTGCGAGCGTTTTACGATCGCCTGACTGGCGCCCACGCAGAAAAATTTTATCTGAAGAGCTTAAATCGCGTCGCCGAGGGTGTGTACGAAATGCACCTCGAAACAGTGACTCTGAATAAGACGAAACAAGTTTACCCCGCCGGCACCATCGTCTATGTGCGTTTCCTCTCTGCAGGTTTCAGCCGCGCTTGGCATCCCTTCTCTGTCGCCTCGTGCCGCTATGAAAGCGATATGCGGCTCTTGATCAAGGGGCTTGGCCACGACACGGCGCATCTCGATGATCTCGCAGCAAACGCCCATGTGCTGATCCGCGGTCCATACCGTGAATTTACGCCGGATTTCTCACGACCACAAATCTGGATCGCCGGCGGAATCGGCATCGCTCCCTTCGCGGG
>JAEUSA010000258.1 GCA_016788945.1 Leptospiraceae bacterium | reverse complement strand
CGTACGAGATTGGCCTCGTTTGGGAACTTGCGAAAAAAGGCAAAGGCCTGGAGCGTGCGCTGAAACTCGCGGCGCAAATCTGCGCGATGCCGCGCGATGCGATGATCGCCGATCTCTCGTCGGCTCTCAACGGTTCGCACCTGCCGCTCAGAGAAGCCCTGACACTCGAAGCGCGCAATCTTTACCCCGTGGCGACAAGCGACAGCATGAAAGAAGGTGTCGCGAGATTCAATAAAGGCGAACGATTTTGGGTTGTGTAACGCATTGCTTTGCGCCGCAGCCGCAAAGCAATGCTATGAAAGATTTTTGATCAAAGCATCACCGAATTCGGAACACTTAATTTCTTTTGCGCCATCCATCAGGCGCGCAAAGTCGTAAGTGACGGTCTTTTGCGAGATGGTCTTTTTCAGCGCGGCGATGATGCTGTCGGCGGCTTCTGTCCAGCCCATATAACGCAGCATCATTTCACCGGAAAGAATGACCGAAGACGGGTTCACTTTGTCGAGACCTGCGTATTTCGGGGCAGTGCCGTGCGTCGCTTCAAAGACGGCGGCACCAGTGGCGTAGTTGATATTGGCGCCCGGCGCGATGCCGATGCCACCGACTTGTGCCGCCAGCGCGTCGGAGAGATAATCGCCATTGAGGTTTAAGGTGGCGATGACGTCGTACTCCTTAGGCCGTAACAGAATCTGCTGCAGAAATGCATCAGCAATCGAGTCTTTGATGAGAATTTTACCGGCGGGCGGGTTGCCACCGCATTCTTCCCACGAAACCGTTTCATGCGCGAAATATTTTTTCGCGGTTTCATAGCCCCATTTACAGAAGTAACCCTCGGTATACTTCATGATATTACCCTTGTGGACGAGGGTCACTGATTTGCGTTTGTTGGCGATGGCATACTCGATTGCGGCTTTGACGAGCCGCTCGGTCGCCTCGCGTGATACGGGTTTGATACCCAGAGAAACCGTATTGGGAAAACGCACCTTGTCGATCAGATTGGTTTCGGCGAGTACTTTGAGTATCTTCTTGGCGCCTTCGCTGCCCGGTTCAAATTCGATGCCGGCATAGATGTCTTCGGTATTCTCGCGGCAGATGACCATATTGACGTCTTCAGGGCGCTTAACCGGCGAAGGCACGCCATCGAAATATTGTACAGGCCTGAGGCAAACATAGAGGTCGAGCATTTGCCGCAGCGCGACATTGATCGAGCGGATACCGCCGCCCACGGGGGTCGTCATCGGGCCTTTGATGGAAACCTTGTATTCGGCGAGGCAGGCGAGCGTTTCTTCGGGCAACCAAGTATTGGGGCCATAGACCTGATTCGATTTTTCGCCGGCAAAAACTTCAAGCCAGCTGATCTTTTTGCCGCCGTTATAGGCCTTACTTACCGCAGCATCGATGACGCGCACGGCCGCGCGCCATATATCGGGGCCGGTGGCATCACCTTCAATGAAAGGGATGATGGGATTATCGGGAACAATGAGTTTGCCGTCTTTGACAGAAATTTTTTCTCCCGTGGCGGGGAGCTGAATCTTGTCAAACGCCATGGGGCTCGTTAGGGGTGCGAGACATGGTGTAAATTGTTATCAGCCTTCGCGAGCCGGCGCACAACGATTCCGCTTTACGCGCTAACGGGCGGACACACTCGAAACGCACTCTATGCAAAACTCAAAGATTATTTGGACCAAAATTGACGAAGCGCCGGCGCTTGCCACATATTCACTTTTGCCTATCGTCAATGCATTCACGAAAGCCGCAGGCGTTACCGTCGAAACTTGCGACATATCGCTCGCCGGCCGCATTATCGCTAATTTTCCTGAAAACCTTACGGAGAGCCAAAAACTCCCTGATGGCCTTGCCGCCTTGGGCAAATTGGTTCTTCTGCCCGAAGCGAATCTCATCAAACTCCCGAACATCAGCGCATCGGTACCGCAGCTGAAAGCCGCGATCAAAGAACTCCAAGAGCAAGGTTACAAAATTCCAGATTACCCAGAAGAGCCAAAGGACGAAGCGGAAAAAACCCTCAAGGCTCGCTACGCAAAAGTTTTGGGTAGTGCCGTAAATCCCGTCATCCGCGAGGGAAATTCTGATCGCCGCGTCGCGCGTTCGGTCAAAGAATATGCACAAAAACATCCGCATAAATTGGGTCAATGGAGCAAAGACTCTAAAACCCGTGTCGCTCACATGAAAAGCGGGGATTTTTTTGCGAACGAAAAAGCGCTTACGATCAGCGAACCGACTGAAGTCAAATTTGTTTTTATCGATAAGGCGGGCAAAGAAACCGTTTTGAAAGAAAAACTGAAACTGCTCAAAGGCGAGATTCTCGACGCTACCTATATGAGCGTCGCTGCGCTCAGAAGTTTCATCGAAGAACAAATAGCCGTGGCCAAAGCCGAAGGCATCCTTTTCTCTGTGCATCTCAAGGCAACGATGATGAAAGTCTCCGACCCGATTATGTTCGGGCATGTCGTGTCCGTCTACTTCAAAGATGTTTTTGCGAAGCACGCGGCGAAATTTGAAAAGCTTGGTGTAAACCCCGACCTCGGTCTGGGTGATCTTTATCTCAAAATTAAAACTTTGCCTGAGGTCGAGCGCAAAGAAATCGAAGCAGATATACAAGCGACATACAAAACCCGGCCGCCTCTGGCAATGGTTGATTCTGCTAAGGGCATAACAAACTTGCACACGTCCAGCGATGTGATCGTCGATGCCTCGATGGCGGTGGTTTTGCGTGACGCGGGCAAAATGTGGGGCCCCGATGGAAATCCGCAAGATTGTGTAGCTGTGTTGCCCGACACAACGTATGCACAATTTTACCAGACCGGAATCGAATTCAGCCGCAAGATCGGCGCATTTGATCCGCGCAGCATGGGCAATGTCGCCAACGTTGGTCTCATGGCGCAACAGGCCGAAGAGTACGGTTCGCACGATAAAACTTTCAAAGCGCCCGACGATGGTGTGATTCGTATTATCGACGCTGCGGGCAAAGTTTTAACCGAGCACCAGGTGCAAAAAGGCGATATCTGGCGCGCCTGTCAGGCAAAAGACGAGGCGATTCGCGATTGGGTAAAGCTCGCGGTTCGTCGCGCCCGGGCGACAGGTTCACCTGCCGTATTTTGGCTGAACAAAAACCGACCGCATGAGGCGCAGGTTATCGCCAAAGTCGAAACCTACCTTAAAGAACATGACACCAACGGCCTCGAAATCAAGATTTTGGCCGCAGTCGATGCAATGCAATACACATTGGAGCGCGTAAAGGAAGGCAAAGACACCATTTCTGTGACCGGCAACGTCATGCGCGACTACTTAACCGATCTTTTTCCGATTCTCGAACTGAACACGAGCGCTAAGATGCTATCGATTGTGCCGCTCCTCGCCGGTGGGGGATTATTCGAAACTGGCGCGGGGGGCTCTGCTCCCAAGCACGTGCAGCAATTCCAAAAAGAAGGATACCTGCGCTGGGATTCCACGGGGGAATTTTTAGCTTTGGGCGTCTCGCTCGAACACCTCGCCGCGACGTTCAAAAACGAAAAGGCGCAGGTTCTCGCCGATACCATCGACAAGGCATTCGCAAAATTTCTGGATAACAATAAATCTCCCGCGCGAAAAGTCGGTGAAATCGATAACCGCGGTAGCCATTTTTATTTTGCGCTCTACTGGGCAGAGGCGTTGGCCGCGCAGACCACAGATAAAGATTTGCAAGCTAAGTTTATTCCGATCGCCAAGCAATTGGCAGATAACGCGGCTAAAATCGACAAAGAGTTAATCGATGCGCAGGGCAAACCCGTCGATATGGGCGGTTATTACCACCCGGACGATACGAAGACAATGAAAGCAATGCGGCCAAGTGCGACGTTGAACGCGATTATCGACGCGATCTGACGGGCGTACACGTCTCGGCTTGCAAGGCGAGGCGACAGGTCCCTTTTTTTATGCTAAGGGACTTACATGCATTTTTCATACCGGGCATTCCCCGCCTTGTTACTGGCTATCTCATGCAGCTCTTGGGGGCAATTTTGGCAAGACAAGCCGGCGGGGCAGGCGACTAACTATGTTTCGGGTGATGCGCAATGGGCCCGCCTCGCGCAGAGCTCAGGCGGAAACAGCCGTTTTAACAAGATTTGCACCGACAGCCCGGGAAATATCATCACAGTGGGTTATGCCGACGGGACGAGTAGTTACTCGCTCGGCAATGGCGTTACGATAAGCGGATTTCACTCGGGTCGAAACGCATTGATCGTCAAATATGACAGCGCCGGAAATGCCCTCTGGGCACGATCCACTGTATCCGGTGCGAACGATTCTGTTTTTAACGCCGTCGCGACTGACTCTGCCGGAAATATCTACGCGGTCGGCAACCTGACGAACAATGTTACCTACGGTTTTGGTAGTGGGGTAACTATTCAGGGGGCCTATGCTTCAAGCGTCAACGGCTTTGTGATCAAATATGATTCCGCCGGCAATGCGCAATGGGCAAAATCGACGACCACCGCGCCCTCAGTGTCGCGCTTCAACGGTGTTGCGGTCGATTCTGCTGGTGGAGTTTATGTGGTCGGTGATCAGGGTACACAAGCCGCCTATACTTATGGCGGCACTGCCACTACTGCGACGGGCGGTTGGACCAATCTCAACGCGGTGATGGTGAAGTTTGACAGTTCTGGTAATGCACTCTGGGCTATCAAAGCAATTGGCGCGAGCGGAGACTCTACCTACAGCGCGATTGCCACCGATAATGCAGGTGGCATATTTGCGGGCGGATATCAAAATACCGCATCAGTCGTTACCTACGGGGGGCTCGCCGTCTCGGGTGCGCATGCGGGTTCGAATGCCACGCTCGTCAAATTTGACACATCGGGAAACGGCGTCTGGGGACGCACGACGACAACTGCCGCCGGGGAGAGTCTCACAAATGCAGTCATCACAGACACCGCCGGGAATATTTTTGTTTCGGGATCAGCCGACAGTACAGGACTTTTTACGATTAACGGTCAGGCTTCGTTCACCACGGTGAATCCGGCTTAGACGCACGCATTCGTCGTCAAGTTTTCAGCGGCAGGCAATGCGCAGTGGGCTTCGACGCCAACCGTTGCGCCCGACGATTCTTTTTTTACCGGGTTAGCCGCGCCCGGCGACGGTGGTGTCGTGGTTGTGGGTAGTTTTCTCACTTCGGGGACATTTCATTTTGGCTCTGGGCAATCTGCTACTGGTTTAAATGCCGGGGCTAATGCCGTGGCCGTGCGCTACGACAGTAGCGGCAATGCGAATTGGGTGCGCGCGCCGAAAAATGGCACATCCTCATCTGCATACAGCGGTGCGATTACTGGCAATGATGGTTTTGTGTATTTCTCCGGCTACCAGAATGGAACAACGGCTTTTTCTTACGGCAACGGAGTAACCGTAACGGCGAGCTCCGGCAATGACAGCGCGCTATCTGTGAAATTTTATCCTTAGTGGTTATTTTTGCAGCCAAGACTTTAAGATGCGCGCATCCGTCGCAACGATTTTGCTGGTTTGTTTGAATATTTGGCATTGACAGCGACGGTCACTGTGGCCGTCTGAACTCATGACCACCGCGTCTATCAGGGCACTCGACGGTATGCGCGATCTCGCGCGCTTGCAATGGTACGTGATTCCTCTGCTCGCGATTGTGTTTTATATCTATGCGAAAGAAATCCACAAAGCGCGGGCGGGCGGTAACTGGGATGCCGTGTTTGCCGGCCTCACACTGTTCGGTATGGATTTCATCAACGAGACCGTCAACGGTGGTATCAACTAAATGGCGCCGCGGGTTCCGACACAGCTGTATTTCATAC
>JAEUSA010000236.1 GCA_016788945.1 Leptospiraceae bacterium | reverse complement strand
AAACAACCGATAATTAATGGGGCAGAAAAAATGGCGGAAGCGGTGGCGGAAAAAACCAAAATCAAAGACGACGAGTTTGACATTCACGGCGACCTTGCCGTAACACAGAGCGATGATAAGTCGTTTGTTGTACTCTACGACTCCTCCAAAACACCGAACGCTGGCGCCGGCGGCAAAAACCCGCCCTCGCCCACGCTCGACGATATTGAGCTACCACCACTGAGCGACCTCGAGCCATCTGAGGCGAGCAATGTCGAACCACCACACTTACACGAAATAAATGAAGACCACGCGCTGCATGGTAATACCGGCGCCCACCCTGAAGATGCGTATATCGATGAAATATTATCCTCCGACGACATAGAACTGCCCGACATGGACGCCCATGCACCGGTGGGTGAAATGCATGCAGCGCCCGAAGCAGCGCCAGCCGCGATGCACGATGACGACGACGGCCCGATCGCACTCTCTAATGAAGAGTTGGATGGCATTCTCGAAATGGGGCCGGCAACCGAAGAAGAGTTCCATCCAGATTTTCCACCTGCCGAACAGAGTGCCGCTGAAGCCCCGGTGATGCCCGAAGAGCCACCTGCTGCGGCAGAATCGGCTTACGACGAAGATGAGTTACCGATTGCCCTGTCAGACGAAGATCTCGATGAAATACTGCTCGAAGAAGAAGGCGGCGAAAGCGTAACAACGCATGCAGCGCCGGCGGCACCTCAGGTAACGGCTACTGCGCCGCAACTCGCACCGGCGATCGATGAAGACGAAGAGCCAATTGCGCTTTCTGATGATGAGCTTGATCACATTCTCGCCGATGCCGAAGCCGGTCATGCCGATGCGCATGGCGAAAGTGTACCCCCGATCGAAGATGAAATTCTTACGCTCGATGAAGAACCTGAACTGACGCTGATAGACGACGCGGCTCCGACCGAAAGACACGCCGGCGCACCGGGTGAACACAGCCGCGCGGCGACACAGGATTTTTTTGACAGCGACGAAGATGAACCCATCACTCTTTCTGATGAAGAGTTAGACGGCATACTGAGCACGGCGCCCGAAGAAGAGGCACCGCGCCAGACTCAAGAAGTTGCACTATCTGAATTGCCCGACGACGGCGTTGTCGAAGTGCAGGATGAACATCCCAAAGCAGCTGCGGCACACGACGATGACGATGAGCCCGTGGCGCTCTCTGCAGACGAACTCGACGGAATTCTCATGGATGCCGAAGAGGCACCACACGATACGGGTCTCGCCGAGCTGCCACCAGACATGGAGGCGCCAGCACCGGCAGACGAGTCGTCGGCACCAAGAGGATTTTTTGACAGCGACGAAGATGAACCGATCGCACTTTCGGCCGACGAACTCGACGGCATTGCGGCGACTGCGACACATGAAGACCATGTTCCCGAACTGGCCGAGCTACCGCCCGATGAGTCAGCCGCAGGTGTTCCCATTGATGAACGATACGCAGATGTCGACTCGATGGATGCCTCGACTCCGGGGCCGGAGACCGAGGACGGTCACGGCACAGCTGCTCCGGCAGCGCACGGCGAAGAAGACGATGGCCCGATTGCCTTATCCAGTGACGAACTCGACGGCATCGTTGCCGATGCCCGCGAGGTAACCCCAGAAGCACCGATGATTGGCCTCTCGCCGCTCGATACGGGCGGTAACGAGCAGAGCCTTGCCGAAAACAAAGACAAACCTTCGACGGTTTTCGAAGAAGACCTCGAGGCATCGACGCTGATCCATGAAGACGACAAAGCAGCCGCGGCGGCGAGCGAAGTTCAGCCCGATACAGAAGAACTCAAGTCGGTGATGACCTACCTCGACAACCTGCTTGGCGAGCTACCGGACGACGTGATTGAAAAGTTTGCTCAGTCAGAGTACTTCAAGCTTTACCAGAAGATCATGGATCGCTTAGGGCTGTAAGGCATGGGCCTTCGCGAAAGGGCGAGCGACTTTTCGAAGGCAGTTGAAGCTACCCGAGGTGTCGATCTGGGCCTTGAGCTGCGCCCCGACCTCAACCGTAAACCCTCCCCTGCCCCTGTCGCACCTCGTGTCACCGAGACGAAAGAGAACGCACCTGAATTATCACCCGCAACCGAACGCAAGGCAATAGTTTCTGCGGCAGATTTCCCCGAGACGCAGGGGCATAAGTCGCGACTCGACTCGATGCTGAACCTGATTGAAATTTATAAAGAATTCGGTTCGGTGCGCACTCCGGCAGACCTGTGGCAGGTTGTGGCGTATTCACTGATGGCGCAACTCGGCACAAAATACATTGCTATCTTTATGGAAGAAGACGACCGCATGGAACTCAAGCATGCACTCGGCTTTACGATGGCCTTTGACTATTCTTTTTCACGGCGCAGCAAACTGTGCGAAACGCTGAGCCAAGAAAAGAAGCCCGTATTGCTCGATGACATTCTTCCGCTGATCGACGAACGGCAGGCGAAATTTTTTACCGCATCGGGTGCGCGCTACGCTGCCCCCGTCTTTCGTTATGATGAGTTGCGCGGAGTGATCTTTGTCAATCCGCCTGCAGGACAAAGTCTGTTTTCGGCCGATGATATTTTTTATCTGAAAATTTGCGGCGAATTGCTCGGCGCGATGGAATCGCAGCTCAAACTGGTATCGGCCGCCGGCGAAAAAAATCAACAACTGCAACGCGCCGAACAATACCAGAATTATGCGGCTGAGTTCGTAGCACAGCTCGGCCGGTTAGACAACCATGAACCGCTCAAAGACGCTCTCGAAGCAGAGATGGTGCAGCATTTTCCCGATACGGCGCTGCTTATCCTCACGCGCGAAGACTTTTTTCTGCGCCAGCATTTTGCCACCGGGTTCAAGCGCGAAGACGTCGCGCACCTTGAAGTCAACCTCGTCGATGGCATCGTCGAAAAAATCAAAAACGGCACACAGATATTCGCGCCCGCTGATTTTGAAGCATCGGAAACCTTCACGTTTCTTGCCCGCTATCGCCAAGTTTACGCGCACAAGGTCATGCACCGGCAAGAATTTCTCGCCTGCGCATTCATCGCCGATCAGCAAATCGAACGCGTTGCAGCCCTGAAAAGCATGATCGACAATTTTGTCATGCAGCAGCACATTTCGAAGCTGCGCGACCATGCAACGTCTGTACTCAAGCATGCGGATAACCCAGTGATGGCGATCCGGAATTTTATTACCGCGTGCGAAGAAAACCTCACTAAATCAGACGAACCTTTTGCCGTTATCGTCACGAATATCATGAACTACGCGCGTCTGCAGAACCTGCACGGCGACACCTTTGCCGCCGAAGTGCGCGACTTTACGCGCCGCACTTTGCGTGAAATCATGGAAGCGCAGGATTTTTCGACCGAAGCTTTCCACGGACATTTTATCAGCGTGCTCAGGCAAAAAGAAGCGGGTGATGCATGGCGGCTGTCACGCATGCTGCAGAAGCAGGCCGGCAAGACATATGCCGACGAAGATCTGCGCCCGATTTACCAGCACAAAATTTATGCGCGACCGCACATCAGCGCGGTACCGTTTGAATTGTTGTTCAAAGCTTGAAAGCCTGATTCACTTTCCCGTTTCAGCAGCTGTGGCGCTTAAGAATTCATTGCCCGTATCGGCTTTTCCCGTGTCAGAGTGGGTGCAAGATAAAAAATTATCCGGTAAATTGCTCGCCGAGGCGCTACGCCGCGATATAAAAACGCGCGCGGCGAAACTTACTACCCCACCTG
>JAEUSA010000223.1 GCA_016788945.1 Leptospiraceae bacterium | reverse complement strand
AAGGTCTGCGTTGGGGTGGATTATCCTCGCAACGCGCCGGTTGTTCCCGTTCATGCTGTCGAACGCCGTGATTTTTCTGCTGCTCTTTGCCTGCGGAAAACCCCTACTCTATCTGCTGTGGCCTGCGTCGATGCTGACAACGTTCCAGTTTTTTACGCGCATACGCTCGATCGCCGAACACGGAATGCTGCCACGCGTGAGCGACATGACCAAAAACACGCGCACGACCGAAGCCGCATGGTGGGAGAGACTGACCTTCGCTCCCTGCCACGTAAACTATCATATGGAACATCATTTATTGATGGGCGTGCCATCGTACCGACTGCCGAAACTGCACTCATTACTCAAAGCGCGCGGTGTGTACGCGTCTGCGCCGCTCGCGCACGGTTACATTGAGGTACTGAGACTCGCTACCGCGAAACGTGAGCTGAAAGAAGTCGAAGCGTGACCGAATTCCAAAGAACCGTCTTTATAGCCGCGCAAAACCTGTTCGCGCGCCATGGTTATGAAGGTACCAGCATCAGCGACATCGCCGCCAAAGCGGGCGTCGCGAAATCGACGGTGCTGCATCATTTTCCCTCTAAACTGCGGTTATACCAAAGAGTAATGAAGCATAGCATCGATCAGTTTTCCGGCATTCTATCAACCCATGAACGCGAGACAGTACCCGACACGCAGATCGAGGCTGCCTTCGTTCGCCTGTTGCGTTGGATGGTCGCCGAACCGGTTCACGCAAAACTGCTGAACCGCATTTTTCTCGATAACCCGGCATCTGCCTCGGTTGCCGCGCGGCGTTACTGGTTGCCCCTGATGGCGCGGTTGACAGAGGTTTTCCCCGCAGATTTCCCGATGGCGCAAGAAGACCTGCGCCTTTCTGTCTTATTTATTATTAACTCGATCTTTCAGATGGCCGTCAGCATAGAACTGCAGGTGCTGCTTGTCGGCGAACGCATCAACCGCGACGAGCTCTGTCGTCGTTACGAAATCATTGTCGCTGAATTTGTGCGGGAGAATTTTGGTGGTCGGGTGCTGACCAATCACTAATTAGCGGCAAAATTATCACTGAGCCTTTTTCACCCACTTTACGCCGGGCGAGTTAGCCGCCCGTGCCCATTTGTAACATCCTCCGGCAGATTGGCCCTGACCGCCATCGCAAGAATCGAGAGCGAAACACTGTTCGTAACCTTCGCCCTTGTACATACCGCCGACCTCGGCTGGCACCCACTCAAAACGCCCTGAGGCGTTTTCCATCCAGTAACAATAATATTTGAGGCTTTCGGTCTTTTTCTGTGGCTGCGCCATGAGCGGCGCCAGCGCAGCGAACAACCCTAAAGTGAAGAGCAATACGCGAATCATATGGCTTAGACGTCTGAAATGAGCATTAGCGGATGATTTTTTATGCCGGTTTTGTCACAAGTGTGGCTTATGCCTCGTCATGCCGGTATGAAACCACTTAAAAAAGTCATAATTCTCGGCGGCGGTTATGCCGGCGTAAACGCCGCGCTGCGGTTGAGGCTGCGCAATAAAGACGTAGAAATCACGCTTGTCAATGATCGTTCCGATTTCATTGAGCGCATCCGCAACCACGAACTCGCTGCTGGTCGGTCGGCTCGTCAGCTTCCGTTGAGTGATGTACTCGGTGAAGACATACGTTTCGTTCTTGGCCGCGTGCAAAAAATCGACGTAGTCACTCGCCAGGTTCTCATCGACGGTCAGACATGCGCATACGACATGCTGATTTATGCGCTTGGCAGCGGTGCGCTGTCGCGCAACGCGCAACATCTGCATACCATCAACAGTCGTGAAGGTGCAGAAAGGTTCCATGCGGATCTATTATCGCGCAAAGATCATGGAGTCACTATTTTGGGCTCAGGTCTTACCGGAATAGAACTCGCTACTGAATTGAGGGAGCGTTTTCCAGACCGCAAGATTACCCTGATGGATCGCCGGCAACCGGGCAGCCATCTCGGCATTAAAGCGCAAAACTACCTGAACGGCACTCTGTCAGATATGCGCATTGGATTCGAAATCCTCACGGTTGATCCGCTTACCAATTCGGGTTTTGTCAGCGATACCGAAAAGGAAATGAATCTCGTCGTTAACTGCATGGGATTTCAATCGCCAGATCTCGCCCGCAAGAGCGGCTTACGTTGCGACGACAAGAACCGCGTTTTCGTCAACAGCCATCTGCAAGCCGAAGGACACCCCGAAATACTCGTCGCGGGCGATGCGGCGGTCTACGGCTTCGGTTTGCAACAGATTACGTACGCGGGCTGCGCCACGGCGATGCCGATGGGTACCTATGCCGGCGAAACGGCCGCGAGAATTCTTGCCGGGGAAAATCCCACAGAATTTCGTTATGGCTTTACGTTTCAATGCATCAGCCTCGGCAGAAAAAAAGGTATCATTCAGTTTCTCGACAAGCGCACCGGTGCGGCCACGGGTGCCGTGCTGACCGGCAAGACCGCCGCCGCTTTCAAAGAACTCATCTGCCGGTTGACGGTGCTTCTCCCTAAGCTCGAACGCAAGACGCGCTTACCGTTTTACACATGGCGCAAAACGCGCATAATGAAACGCATTGGCTCGCTGGCCTCTAAGGCGGCATAAATGTTGCGCCGCATTCATCGTACCAGCGCCGTAGTGCTGTTATTTTTTGTCACAGCACACCTCGCGAACCATTTATGTGCGCTGGGCGGGGTGACCCGACATATCGCGGTAATGGAATCGCTGCGCCCGATTTACCGCAATGCCGCCGGCGAATTTATCCTCATCGTGGCGGCGCTCTCACAAATTGCCACCGGGCTCATTCTGGTGTGGCGCGGTCGCAAAATGCGCCGCGGATTTCTTGCGAAGCTGCAGGCCTATTCTGGAATATACCTCGCGCTGTTCTTATTGCAGCATATTTCGGCTGTATTTTTTGGCCGTCTATCGCAAAGTCTCGATACCAATTTCTATTATGCAGCCGCTGTCTTGCAGGGTGGCCCGCACCAGTATTACTTTTTTCCATACTATTTTTTGGGTGTTTTTGCACTGTTCGCGCATCTCGGCGTCGCATTGAATTATCGGTTGCAATACCCATTGGCCCGGTATAGTGTAGTGGCGGTCTTTTTGGGCATTGGCTTGATTTGCGCGCTGTTAATCCTGCTTGCCTTTGGCGGGGCGCTCTATGAAGTTCGTCTACCACCGGCATATGTGATTGGCCGATGAAACGGATGTTCTCTTTTCACAAACAAGGTATGATCGATAGAATATGAATACGCTTGCGGCAGCTGATGAACACTTGTCGTTATTTACCAGCGCGCGGCCCCGATTGCTGTCTCTCGCTTACCGCATGACAGGTAGTTACTCCGATAGTGAAGACATTCTGCAAGACGCCTACCTGAAATTCGCGCGTGTACCACCGGAAAAGATCGAATCCGCCCCAGCGCTACTGACCACCATAGTTACGCGCTTATCTCTCGATCTGCTGCGCAGCGCCAGAAAAAAACGCGAAGCCTATGTCGGGCCCTGGCTGCCAGAACCCATGCCCGACCTGTACCTCGCGCACGAAGACGCCGCCGACCGCGAAACGGTGTCGATGGCGTTTCTGCTGCTGCTGCAAAAACTGCCTCCCGTCGAGCGCGCCGTCTTCATACTTCGCGAAATTTTTGATTATGATTACGCCGAAATTGCCAGAATTGTGCAAAAAAGTGCCGATTATTGCCGGCAAATCTTCCACAGAGCGAAAAAGAACCTACGCCGGCAGCACAGGGCCAACCCCGAGCCCGGCGAAAAAGAGCGTGAGCTGCTGGCCGCGTTTCTTACCGCCTGCGCGGGTTCGAACCTCGAAAACCTCGTTTCTTTGCTGCAGAAAGACGCACAGTTACTCAGCGACGGTGGCGGCAAGGCGTCAGCATCTTCGATACCCGTGATTGGCGCGCGCAAGTTTGCCAAATTTGTTTTTGCCGTCCGCGACAAAGGTGGTGTACGCGATTATTACATCGCCCGCATCAACAATGGCCTCGCCGTCGTTGGCTACCGGGGCAATGAACCCTATGTCGTGCAGATTGTAGAGTTTGCGGGCAATCAGGTGGCAAATAACTATGCGTTACGCAACCCCGAAAAGATGCGGCACTTTGCTGACCGACGGCGTCTGGTCAGGGAGGGAGTTCTGATTCCCACGTCGCGCTACTTCAGCCTCACCCAGAACCTGAGACTCGCGCGGTCGCAGTGGGGCAGATTCATGGCAAAAATAGTCGGATCATAAAATGCGGAGAATACTGTTGCATTGACAGGGCATAAACTCAGCCTGTCAGCGGTGGACGAACCGCTGCAACAAGCAATCGCCGAGTGGGAAAATATTTTGCTGCCGCTCCGCGGGGGACGAGATGTGCTGAGTTCTGTACTCGATGCTTATGCTGCCCCAGGGCGATATTACCACACGCAGCGGCACATCGCAGAAATGACATTGACGCTCGCAGAATATCGCGGCCGTCTTAAAGAGGCAACCGATGTCTTTCTCGCCTGTCTATGGCATGACTTTATCTACGACGCCCGCCGCGGCGATAACGAAGAGCGAAGCGCCGAAATCTGGTTAACCGATGCAGATAGACTGCAACTCACAGACCGGCAAGGGCAACGCGTTAAGGAATTAATCCTCGCTACAAAAAAACACCAGCCCGCAGACACATCAGCGGACATGCTTTTTTTTCTCGATGCCGACCTCGCGATTCTCGGCAGCGGGCAGCGCCGCTACGCAGACTACCTGCACGGCATTCGTTACGAATATGCGCACGTAGCCGAAAGCGAATATCGGCCGGGCAGAATCACCGTACTGAAAAAATTTCTCTCCCGACCGACAATTTATTTTACGCCGGAGCTGCGCGAACGTTGCGAAAGCGCGGCGCGCAGGTCGATGCAAATGGAAATTGAGATTTTGTCGCGCGCTGACACTTTTTGCGGAAAGTTCGCGACGAACACTGCGGGTGAGCTGAGCTACTCCATCGAAGGCGCGGCAGCTTCTTTTTGCGGGGCTTTCAGAGAGTATGCCGAAACCGTTTTTGGCTTCCACTATCAATCGGCTTCGACACATAACCCCATAGAAACAACCGGTCAGTGCACGAACGG
>JAEUSA010000205.1 GCA_016788945.1 Leptospiraceae bacterium | reverse complement strand
AAAATACCAGTCGCTGATCGCTGCGCATGCCTGCGGACGCGCGCTCAAAAAGCTCAATGAGCTGCGCGTCGCCGAAGGTAAAATCCCCCTCGAACACGGTATTGGCCTGCACTATGGCCTGATTCAGTACGGCAATATCGGTGCCAACGACAGGCTCGACTTTACCGCAGTCGGCACGGCGGTCAATATTGCTAGCCGGGTAGCGGCATTGTGCGCTGATCTCGAGCGTTCGGTGCTCATCAGCGGTACGTTGGCAAATTTCCTGCGCATCCGGCTCGATAACCACGGAGCGCGCGAACTGAAAGGTATGCCCCAGCCTGTAGAGATATATTCGCTGCCACCGCGAGATCTCGCAGTATTGTGATGAGCATTAACGGGAATAAAGTCCAACCGCTTCGCGTTTGGACTTTATTCCCGTTATCTCTCGCAAAATTGCGGCGGCTCATGCCGCCGAGTTCAAAAATGACTTGATGGCATGTTTTTGCCGTGTTTTCTGCCATGCACAATGGTTATCATCGAAACGCTCAGCCACATTAATATGCCGGCCAAAAATCTGCAAAAGGCGGTCGAGTTTTATACCCAGTTTCTGGATTTTGAAATCGTCGAAGAAGGCGCAAATTCGGCGCTGGTAGCGTTTGATAACCTGCACCTGAAGCTTGATACCAGCATGGAGCCCTTCGCCAAGGTGCCCGTTCTGTCTTTTTTGCTCGATGTCGATGATTTTACCGAAGCACTGCAAGAAGTAGAACAGAACAACATCGAGATTGCCAAGGGCCCGTTTGAAATTGAGGGCGGCGAAAGCGTCTATCTCGCCGACCCGAGCGGCAACCTCGTCGAACTCTACTACCGCGAAGATTGAGCACCCTGCAGGCGGCATTCTCCGCAGTCCATTGGCTCGGGGTTGCCGTCTATACGGGTTCGCTGATTTTCCTTTTCCTTATTTTTCAGAAAACCTATGACCGTTACCGGTCTTACAAGTACGTAGATAATTTCCGGGCAGAAATTCTGCAACTTTATTGGCGCCTACTGCACGTCGCATTTCTGCTAATTTTGGTCAGCGGTGCGGTGCTTGCAGGTATGAAGGGTCGCTCTGTACTCAGCGGTTTATACGGTTTGGTTTTTTCTGCCAAACTGGCATTATGGTTGTTGCAGATCTATTTGTCGCAATATATGCTGAAACCTTTCCATCTCGAAACAAGCAACGATGCGGATTCCCGGCGTGTAAAAGAAGTACAGGCGCATCCCTATTTGATCGTGGCGCTTTTGTTGTTGATACCATTGTGCGGTTTTGTGCTGAAGTATCTATGAAGTACGGCTTGATTTCGATCTGCTGCTTTGTGCTCGTTTTTGCCGGCTGTGCAGCAAAAAACCAATTCACCTTCTGCCGCGATTTTAATCCCGACGGCTGTATTGAGCCGCAGAAAGATACAATCACATTCTCGCTAGAAAAAACACAGCGGCAAAAAACGATACGTGATTTTTACAATTCAATCTATTTTCGCGGCGATCGTGTGGCGTTCGCGCTTCTGAACTCTTACTCGAAATACCCTGTTACCTTTGAGTGCCTTGGCGGTTATTACGTGTTCCCCGAAAGCCCGCGCGAAAAACACGAGCTCGAGTATATCGAACTGCGCGACAACCACGTCTACGGCCTTGTGATGGTCGGCGCGATGATTGAGAAAAAATTCCCCGAGCGCAAACACGAACGTTATACCGCCTTACCGCCGTTTGCCGTGACCTACAAGGTGTTGTGCGGCAAAGACCTGATGGCAAGCGCCACGATTACCGTTAAACTGCAATGATACCTTCGCTGTTCGCCGGTTTTCAGGTCAGTACCGAAAATGGGCGCTGCGAAATCGGTTATGGCTCTGCGAAGGTCATTTTGTGCACTGAGCGATCGGCCACGCGTGACTTGCAGCAGCTGAAGCAGATGCTGTCGCAGCATGACGACGGCAAGATACCCGTCGTGATCGCCGCGTATCGCGAAAACTTTGGCGAACTTTTTGCGCAGCCTAACCGCTTTATCTTTATTGCGCCGGTGGTTTTTTCCGGGGAGCCGGTTGCAGATGCGCGCCTCGTCCATGATGAAACTACGCTGGAATTTTTCGTGAACTCCGTGGGCAAAGACGATAAATTCACGATGTTGCCCATACCGCAGTGGCAATCTCTCACCGGCGCTGTTGTTGCGGCGGTTCAGCAGATTTTTGCGCGCGCAGCAATTCGGCTCAAAACTATCGGTCACTTTGGCCGATTGTGGCAGATTAACTTTCGCCTCAATGCGCATCTACCCGTCTCAGACATTGCGCAACTTCGCGCCAATAAACCCGACGCCCTCGTGATGGCGGGGCCCTCGCTCGATAATAAAGTCGCTGCGCTACAGAAAAAAAAACACATTTGGTGCGCTGATACCGCCTGGCCCGCACTCGTCTTGCGAGGCATTCAGCCCGATGTAATTTTTTCCGTCGACGCCGGCTTTGCCTCCAGCGAACATTTTGCGGGCTTGCACAGTGTGCTCGAAAATTCACGCAGTACACTCGTTGCCGATCTTATCGGCAATGCAGCCGTGCAGCGCCTGCCGTTCCAACGAAAACTCACGTACCGCAGTTCGCACCCACTGGTCGAAGCGTTCTGCAGTTCTGCAGCGACCGAACTTACCGCGGTTAGTAACCCGGCGGGTGATGTCGGTTCGCTCATGCGCGCGGTGTATACTGCGGTTTTTCAGGAGGCAATGCCGCCAGAGAATATCTATGGCCACGATGGCAAAAGCAGGCGCGGCATTTCACACGCACGCGGCACGGCTTATTTTCGCCGCAGCTATGCGCATGGCCACCGGTTGAATACGATCGAAAGCTATATGCTGCGGCTCAGTTTTCGCTACTGACGGGGAACACCGGCGCGACCATTTTTTCGGCGAGTTCGTCGGCGAGCTTTGCTATATCTGAAGGTAGCTCCCAACGGATTTTACTGTTGGTCGCATAGGCAGCTATAAAATTTCTCAGTAGAAACTGCAGCAGGTCTGCCTGCGAGACATTCTTGTACAACGGGTCGTATATCGCGGTGCCCTCGTATGTCTCGCTGTGCATATAATAGAACACCACCTGAGAAATCATGCTATAGACGGCCAGCGCCGGGTTCTTGCAGCTCAGTTCACCGTTCTTAATGCCTTTTTCGAGAACTTGTATCAGGTGCAACATACGCGGAACAAAAAATTTCTGCGCAACTTTCTTGAGATTGTTTTGACCGGCTGCAAGCTCCCAAGCTAACACACAGCGGAACGACTTGTTGTTAGGGTCGCCGTGTTTCTGAATAATCACCTTAAGAAAGATGTGGATGTGCTGCACTGAATTTATCGGCGCATCCATCAGGCGCTGAATCAAATCATCGGCCTCGCCAAAAGAACCGTAGAGAGCATCTAAAACCGCATTGTAGAGAGTTTCTTTGTCATGGTAATAATAGTGCAACATGGCCTTATTAACTTTGGCGTTACGGGCAATGTTTTCGGTACGCGCGCCGGCAAAACCGTTGTTGGCAAATTCATCGATCGCTGCGGACAATATTGCCTCGCGCGTTTTGGCTTCGGGTACTCGCCCACTCTTTTTTACTGCGGTACGCATGGTTGCCTGTGTCACTTGTAATAAATATACAATGCGTTCAACTTTCCATCCAAAAAATTAACCATTTGGTTAACGAGATGTCAATACCTCGTCGCGCCGCAAAACCGCAGGCAAAACCGGAAATTAAGCAATAAAAAACCCGCGCTTTGCGCGGGTCGTTTTGGGCCAGTTAAGGGGGATATACCCCTTAGACTAAGCCTTAATTAGCAACCGGATAGACAGAAATTTTCTGGCGATGTTTATCGATACGTTCGAATTTTACTACACCCTGAATGGTGGTAAAAAGCGAATCATCACGGCCTCTCAGGACGTTGCTGCCCGCATGGAAAACCGTACCGCGCTGGCGGACCAAAATTGAACCTGCTTTGACCAGTTCGCCGCCAGAGGCTTTCAGGCCAAGGCGCTGTGAATTGGAATCGCGACCATTCTTTGACGAACCGCCGCCTTTCTTGTGTGCCATGGGCCAGAAAAGGCCATTGAGACGGGTTGTAAAGCGCTAATGGGATCAGGCCCCACAACCCCCTAAGGGGCTGCGCGGCAGGTCGTAATAGCTTGTCGGATTTTAGGATCCCGGTCGAAAAACGCTCTTTGCGCGTGCAGAATGCAGCAAAGCAATTTGGTTTTACCAAATTGCGCAGCGTTTTGCGTACGATTTTCGGTAGAAAATCGTAGCGCATTTTGCTCGCGCGCGTTTTTCGCGACCTGCCGCGCAGCACCTCAGGTAATGTACCAATTTTGATTGACGCGCGCGTAAAGGCAGGCTGGCTCATGTATTATGGCTCTCAACAAAGTTTTCCTCTGCCTAATAGCGAGCGTGTTTTTGCTGAACTGCCACAAATATGACTTACTGGAAAAAATCGAAAACCCGGGCGGCTCGGCGTCTTGCGCAGACAACGGTACCGGCATCGTCAAGAATGGCCTGATTGCGTGGTGGAACTTCAACGGCAACCTGAGTGACCGCTGGGATTGCGGCAGCGGATTTCAACCGGCTATGGGCAGTAATTTCACGTTCACCAATGACCGCTTTGGCCAAGCAGGTAAAGCCATTGACTTGGGAGGCGGCACCGGCATAGTAAACCTCGGCAGCCAGAGCGAATTTCAAACTGCCCCGTTTACCCTCTGTACTTGGGTCAAAATGAGCTTGGGCGGACAATACGATGCAATCAAGCGCTCCACTGGCTCAAACGGTTATGCACTCGAGATCCGCGATATCTCCACCAGCATCTCCGTCAAAATGAATGGAACGACTACGGTTTTTGTGGGCGCCGGCATGGGAACAAATGTATGGAACTATATGTGCCTTGTCTATGATGCGGCCAATCACCAGGGCTTTGTCGGCCCCTTCAATGGTTCATTACTTTCGACAGGCACCTCGGCAACGGCTTTTGCGCAGACGGGTGTAAGCACCGACCTTCTGACGAACGCGAACCAGACGGCGTACGACGATGCAGTATTCTACAACAGAAAACTTTCGCAGGAAGAAATCACACGGAATTTTGCTGCGGCTGAGCAATAGCCTGCGCAGCTGAAATTCTGGACTAAAAAATCCATTGACGCCCTGTCTCGATTATTGAGACTCATTCTCATTCGCGTTATCAGCAATACTGAGCGCACTAACCTGGAGAAAGAATGATAAAAAGAATACTAGGCGCGACACTGCTCATCACCGCCACCGTGTCGGCGCAGACCAAACAAGAGCCGGCTACGGCCAGAGCCCAGAGCGAACAAGATCGCAAGATCGATATTCTGTCGCAAGAAATCGAAAAACTCAAGGCCGGCAAAGATCTGTTCCCGCAGGCCAAAGAACAAGGGCGCTATGGTTACGGCCCGGCGGCGTCGAAGGTGTACGAAGTCAATCAGGGTGTTTCGATCGGCGGTTACGGCGAGTTCCTGTATAACAAGAATGCCCGCACAGACCAATCCGGTGCGGATTCAAAACAGAACGACAAGTTTGATACGCTGCGCAACATCATTTACGTCGGTTATAAGTTCAACGACAAGTTTGTTTTTAACTCAGAAATCGAGTTCGAG
>JAEUSA010000151.1 GCA_016788945.1 Leptospiraceae bacterium | reverse complement strand
AGTTCCGTCATCTGGTTCATGAAGGCCTGAATTTCGAGGGCGGCGAGTGCACAATCGATGGCATGCGTCGTGTTGGTTTTCGGCAAGCCGCCGGCGCACATGAAGCTGTCGCCGATGGTCTTGAGTTTTTCGAGGCCATACTTTTCGGTCACTTGGTCAAAATAGCTAAAACAGCGGCCAGTCGCGCACGTTGATGATTTTACGGAATGTGCTCGTCTGATCGGTCATGCAGAACGACTATTTTCAGCGATGAGTATCTGCCGGCAATCTAAACTGGCGCGCGCCACCAGTTTCTCGCCAGCAAAGATGCAACTTTCCCCGCGAAATCTGACGCCGCGTTCTTCACCGAAGCTGTTCGCAATACAGATTGTGCCGCGGTAACCCGTCAGACGGTAATACCAGTACGGCGCAATGGGAAATCCTTCGTCGAGCCAGCAGGCCGAAAATGCGATCAGGTCTGTCTGTCTTTCAATATGGAACTCGATAAAGTCGTCGAAGTTCATGTCCATACAGATGCCGAGTCCAAGGCGACCGATGGGTGTATCTATGCTCATAAAACCGGTATCGCCCGGCAGAGCCCAGTAGGTATCTTGTTCATAGAGATGCGTCTTGCGGTAGGTGGCAATCAGCTTACCTGTAGGATCAATGACGTTCTGCGAATTGTATAATGCATTTCCGGCTTTTTCCGCAAAGCCGTATATGAGATAGACACCGTTCGTTTTGCAGAAGGCAGAGAATTCGACAAACGTATCGCCGTCGTTTTTTTCGCATAAGGGTAAAATTTCTTCGCGGCTGTGGAACACATAACCGGTGGTGCACATCTCGGGCAATACAATAACCTGCGCCTGCTCAGCGATGACCTCATGCATGAGACTCAATAGTCGCTCCCGGTTTTGAGCAACCTTGCCCCATTCGGGTTTCCATTGCACTGCGGCTACGCGCATCAGGTTTCGCGCATGCGCATGATGTTCTTGTAATGCTGGCGAAATGTTTCGTTCGGTACGCGCCCCTCGCCGCCGAGAGAAAAATTTGGCTGAATCGAGTTTAGAAAATACATATCGATCTCGCCTTTATTCTTTGCACTCACCTGACCGCGGTGTTCGCAGGCAAACAGGTCTTTGACAAGCTGGTAGGTCGAAACCGAAATGTTAATTTTTCCCGGTACCCCGCTTGATTCGAGTCGCGAGGCGGTGTTCACCGTGTCACCCCATACGTCGTAGGCAAACTTCTTGTGGCCGACGACGCCCGCAACCAACGGGCCGCTGTGTATGCCAAGGCGGAGCTCCCAATAGGCAAAGCCTTGCTGGTGTTTGATTTCTTTCATCTGCTGCATGAAAGACTGTATTTCGAGAGCGGCGAGGCAACAGTCGATGGCGTGTGTGCGGTTCACTGTCGGCAGGCCGCCGGCGCACATAAAGGAGTCGCCGATCGTCTTGAGCTTTTCGAGACGGTATTTTTCCGTTACCTGATCAAAATAACTGAAACATTTGTCGAGTTCGTCGACCACCTGTTCGGGTGTCAGTGTCTCGGAGATTTTGGTGAAGCCAACAAAGTCGGTGAACAACACCGTTGCCGAGTTGATCCGCACCGGGGTGGCGCGGCCCTTTTCTTTCAGTTCGTCGGCAATCTGTTTGGGCAAGATATTGAGCAGCAGCGTATCGGATTTCTTTTTTTCTTGCGTGAGTTGCGCGGTGCGATCGCGCACCGTGTCTTCGAGTCTGGTCGTTGCCGATTCGATC
Organism: Leptospiraceae bacterium; assembly: GCA_016788945.1. Lineage (GTDB taxonomy): Bacteria > Spirochaetota > Leptospiria > Turneriellales > Turneriellaceae > Turneriella. The sequence goes on along the minus strand of JAEUSA010000151.1, from coordinate 3,478 downwards.
GTCTCTGCCATTTTGTCGAAGTGCCGTGAAATAACGCCGAGTTCGTCTGAACGCGCATTCTCAATGCGGTGGTGGTAACGCCCGCGACTCACCGCGATCACTCCATCGAGCAAGCGGCGCATCGGATTCAGCAAAATGCCGCGGAAAAAAAGCGGAAAGAGACTCACAATGACCAGAATGACGACTAACTGCGCTAACACAAGTTTCGCCGCCGTCGGGTGAATGTATTTGCGCAGCTCGACAAGCTCGATGCCTACGGTCCAAGAGGTCGGTTGTGTTTGATTCGTGCGCGGTGGCTCAGTCAAGCTGACCGGAAAAGTGTACACAGCTCCCTTCGCATCGGCGCGCAGAATCACTCCGTCAGCGGGCACCGATGAAAGCGCCTTTTGGTAATAGTCTGGGTTGTCGCGAAAGTAGCGCCGCAAAGGTGCGTCACTTGCGGATGGTGATGCGCCGGCCGGGTTAAGGAAGACAATACTGCTGTCTGCGGCAGGTTGATATCCGGCCTCAAGTTTTGCTGACCAGATTTCCCGGAAGCTGGCCTTTCTATCTTCGATGAGTGGGTAGGCGAGTATGGGTATGCACGTCACGACGACCAAGAGTGTGGTGCCGATCATGTTACCGGCGACAGTGGTTCTCTCCTGAGTATGAGATAAGAAGATTATATAGACTAACAGAAAGCCGACGGTCGTGCCTACGGCCTGTATCCACAAGAAGAAGTCAAAGGTTATCACCCCTTTTCTTGCGAGCGGATTTAACGTTGCTGATGGCAGCAGGTAGATATTCATGATTACGACGAGCGTCAGAAAGGTTCGCGCGCTATGACGATTCTTCATCTGCTTGAATTTGACCAAACTGAAATATAAGGTACCGAGTCCGAAGAGAAGAATGAAGAACCCGACAAGCAGGCTTTCCGGATTCATCTCAAAATCCCAGAATTGGCCGCTTAGCCGAAATATGCGTGGGGCGGAGAGTGAGCGGACCGCAAAGAAGATGGATACCAGAAGTGCCGTTACAATGATGAAACTGAAGATCTGTAGATGAAACCTAATGTTCATACTTTCTGAGTAAGTCATAAAAAACAGGAAGAGGAAGCCCAACATCGGGAGCACCGTGAAGACCGTAAGCCAGCGGTGGTAGGCACCTAAGGGATCAAAGGTTGATGACGCTATCGCGTAGCCAAAATCGAATAATCCAACAAAAACTGTCATGAGGAAGAACATCCATGTATTAAAAGTCTTCCGATTGAGCGTAAGGATATAGATACCACTCGTGAAACACAACAAGGTTGGCAACAGACAAGCGACGGAAAGAGTGTTGAGGTAAACCGGTACACCCAAGATATTCATTGTCGTGTTCGGCGATTTACATTTTCATCTGCAAAAGCGTTGTAAGCCGCAGATATGGCTGGTGCAAAATGAGTCGATAAGCTTGGTGCATAGAGTCGGAGAACCAGATTGCGGGTCTGGGGCATTCATGCGAGCAAAAAAAGTGTTCTGCATCGTGGCATATTGCAGTCTGACGCTATGGAAAGAATGAAATCAGTGCGTGGGCTTTGCTGTTTGATAGTGTCCATATTTCTGACAGCGCCCGTTTTCGCTGAAGATACAGCAAAAGAACCTGAGGAGCTCACCGTAAAGGGAGGCAAAGTTACATTTGAGGGAATTTCTTATCCTGTGTACCCGGGCGTGAAAAAAGCGCAGGTCTGCCAGACTACGCATTGTATTAAATATGATTTAGGAGAGCGATCGCCTGAAAAAACGAAAAAGCTGATAAAAAAGATCAAAGCGTTCTACAAGGGTAAGAAAATTGCCGGCGTTAAGTTGGGTAAGTTCAAAAAATATGGTTCATCAGAGCGCGTTTCTTTGTACGCTTCGGGCACAAAAGGCAAAAAGCAGGTGGGCGTAATTCTCATCGTGCCCGAATGGGGGCCGCGGGTTTACGTCACTTCAGAATTCGATGACGATCTGCTGTTGCTTTATTAGCCTTGCAGATTACCACATCGCATTACCGACAATGACAATGCCGATGACGCCTGTCGCCCAAGCCGCAGTGCGCAAGTACGGGATACCTGCCAAATAGACAGGGAAATACGCGAGGCGTGCAAAAAAGAAGATTTGCCCACCAAGCAGCAGCTTTTCGCGCGATGCTCCGACTAAAACGGCCATCAATGTAACAATCGCGAAGATCAGCAGGTTCTCCGCCATATTGCGCGTGGCGCGATCGGCCCGCGCAACCATCGCACTGCGTTCAGGCATGTTGTCACGGTTGCTGAACATCAGCAGCATGCCGAGTAAAGTCCAGCCCTTTGCATGCACCATGCTGGTGTACATTAGCATAATCCAGTAGAGCAGCGTCGACGCAAGCAGATAGTAGAGAACGGGGTAGTTATGCAGCATGTCGCTCAGACCTTTTTGTTACAGGCGGATTTATATTTGAGCTGGCAGGCTTTCGCGTAAAACTCTCTCGCCTTGGCGGCATTTTTCGGTACGCCGCGTCCGTGTTGGTTCAGTTCACCGGCATAGTAACACGAGGTGGCATTTTTAGCTTCGCAGGCTTTGCCATAAATCTCTAACGCCTTTGCCGGGTTCTTCGGAACTCCGCGCCCGTATTGATGCAGCACCGCCAGTTCTTTGCAGCCATCTTGATCGCCGAGTGCACAACCTTTCTCCATCAGCGGGCGTGCTTTCGCATAGTCTTTGGGGTGGCCCCAGGTGCCGAATGCATAAAAAACACCCTCGCGGGTGCATGAGTGAGCTTTACCCTGATCGCATTCGCGCTGGTAGCGCTGTGGATCTTTTTTCATCTCAGCGGACATCTTGCCGTGCGCCTCGAGAATGTCCGCCTTGTCGATTGCCGAAATGATTGAAGCAACCAAAAGGAACCCGAAAACGAAAAATAACCGCATGGCGCAAAAATTAAGGGTTCGCTTTCAGCGTCAAGTCATGCACTAACGGCCGATCATGCCCGGCGCCTCGGGACGAAAGCGCCAGAGATAGTAGGGCCCCTTGCTCTTCACCGTCGCCGCGCTTTGCAGAATCACTTCGTTGAGCGAACTCGCGGTCAGATAGGTAAACCCATCGGGCGCATAACTCATGCCGTCAGGCCAGCGCAACTCGGTGTCGCGGTAGAGCGTTTGCAGATAGCGCGTGTTCGGGTCGATGAGGTGGATAGCCGAATGCTCGGGGTCGGTGATATAGAGATTGCCGGCTGAATCGATGCTGATACCGTCGCTCATGCTCTTCGTCGCAAATCTTTCGACGGCTGCGGCAAGTGCAGCGTTCGACAGAGAAAAATCGGCGAGTGTCGCAGCGCGAATGCGGTAGAGATCCATCGAGTTGAATGCCCCGTAGTAGAGCCATTCTCCCGCTTGGTCGAGCGTGATCGAGTCAGCGTTAAACACAACCGGATAACCCAAAACCTTGAACGCTTCACCATTCACGCGAATCTGGTAGTCGCCGCCCGTAACCGATGCCGT
>JAEUSA010000138.1 GCA_016788945.1 Leptospiraceae bacterium | reverse complement strand
TCCGCGAGGATACGGCACCCACATCGCTGACGGTTTCTCCCGCGGGAGGTAACTACGTTGCGCCACAAGAGCTCACCTTCCAGTGCAGCGATAACGTCGACAAAATTATCTTCAATTCTGCGACCAACTCGGCCGCGCTCGTTGATCCGGTTGCCGGCGACGTGACCGAACCGAGTTTTAATGCCGCGAACGGGGCAGTAGTCTCTGGTACCACTTACAATCCCAATAACAAACCGGTCATGCCCTTTGTGGCGAATACGACACGCACTATCTATAAATACCGCTGCATCGATAAAGCGGGTAACATCTACCCACCTAATGCGAGCGCGGCATTGGTGTCGGGTGTTTACCGGGTGAATACGTCATTCCCGACCGTGAATTATATCAGCCTCACGAAGACTGCTGCGGTGCCTGCGGTAAATATCACTGGAGTCGGTCTGGGGGGGCACACCTCCGCGACGCTCACTTGGAGTACGAACCAAGTGGGGCAGGCATGGGAGATCCGCTCTGGTGGCACGGATTGTGGTGTTGGTGGCACTGTCGTCGCTTCGAGCGCCATTGACGGTGTGTCCCCCTCGCCGGCGAATACGCCCATCCAGACCACCTTCGCCTACAATGCCACGGGCATTGCGGTCGGTCTCAATGACCTGCGCATCTGCGTTACTAACGGTTCTGATTGGGGGCAGGCTGGGTTGACCCTTTTGCGAGACGATAGTGCCCCCGCAGCACCCACGGTGAACATTCCTGCCGGTGACTACGGCACTACGCAGAATCTTGTCTTCAGTTGTTCAGACAACGAAGATCGTGTTGCTTATACGATGAGCACTGCGGTGCCCGGGGTCGCGCCAGCAGATCCGTTGGATCCAACTTTTGACGGCGACGGCCGCCTGACTTTTGGGCAGGTGCAAACGGGCCCGCTGGCGGTCACGACAGACTCCACGGCTCTCGTCGGCAAAAGAACCCGCGTCAAATTCCGCTGTATCGACAAAGCTGGCCATGTCTCGTCGGTGGGCGACGCTACCTATACCATCGACTCGCTGTTGCCGACCGTCACGGTGCAGAACCAGGACCGTACGGCGATCAGCCCTGTTGCGGGTGCCTATAACAGCGTGCAGATTACCTGGGTTGCCGACCGGCAAATTTCGGGTTACCAGATTCGGCGTGATAGCACCAATTGTATCGATGGTTTTACCTTTGGCGGGGTCGGGACAAACCTCTCGGGTAGTTCGACGCTGCCGGCTGGTACCGCCACGACGACAACCATCGCTGCCAGTGCGGCAAATTTTCCCGACGGCGATAAGTCTTATACTATTTTGATCTGCGCCCGCAATAGCATCAATGCGAACGGGTACACGGCGCGTACGGTTATTTACGATGGACAGTTGCCGTCAGTACCGACACCGACAGCATCGCTGGTGGCGCTGAACGCAACGACTTTCACCCTGACCTGGACTGCTGCCACCGATAATGTCGGCGGTTCGGGTGTTGCGGGTTACCGCATCTTCCGCAGCGCCACGGCGGGCACATACTCCAATTATCCCGCGACGCCGACGTACACGGCAACTTCAAGCCCGGCGACCATTTCGATGCCCGATGTGAATCCGTATTATCTGAAGATTGTGCCGTTCGATGCGGCTGGCAACCTATTGTCGCTGGGCGCAGCGTATACTGAGTTAGCGACGAAACCGACGATCAATATTGTTGTCACGGGAAATTCGGGTAACTTGAAATTGAAAGACGGCAACACAAACCCTGAAGTGATTGTAGCTGGCAGCATGGCTTGGGCGACGAGCCTCACGCTCGGTGACACCTACAGCTTTTCGATTACCGAACACCCGCCAGGCCAAGTGTGCTCAATCCGGGAAAAACAATTCGGCACGCTGAACGCAAACCTCACGATCAACATCAACTGTATCACCGGCTATATGGTAGGGGGACGTTTTCAGAGTGTAGCACCGGTTAATACGCCCAGTATGCTCTACCGCACGCGTGCAGAAGTATGGCAGTCGTCTTTTGCTGTCGTCGGCGAATTGCCCAATTCGCTCGCAGTCGCCGGGGGGTTCGTGTTCTGGGGTACCGACGGTGACTGTGATGCCGGCGCTCCGGTGAGTTACTGCATTTATAAAACGGACGTCAATAGTGCTGGTGTAAGAACTCTGGTGACGAGCGGTGTTCCTGGTGTTATTCGCGGTATGGCAACAGATGGCACCAACGTTTACTACACGACGCTCACCGATAATCGTCTGTACAAAATACCTGTGGCGGGCGGCACTCCTGTCGAAGTTGCTTCGGGTTTCAGTAATCCGTTTGGCATCGCGCTCGACGGCGATGACATCTACGTTTGCAGCCGCGCGGCGAATGAGATAGTAAAGGTAGACTTGCGCACCGGGCAGAAAACGACAGTAGTTTCGGGGGTTGCGTCGCCCCTTGGTATTGTTGTGGTCGGTAACGATCTCTATTTTACGCGCGCCGCCGTGAATGCAATCTATCAGGTCCCCAAAACCGGTGGTGTGGTCGTCGCCGCCCTCGGACAAACCACCGCAGGCCATGTCGATGGCGTCGGTTCTGTCGTGCGGCTCAATGAACCGCACGACCTGATGTACGATGGCAAGGGCAACCTCATCTTTACCGAATATGGCAACCACATCGTGCGCAGGGCGCACCTCGCGACAGGGCGCGTGACGACGCTCGTCGGCGACAGCGCCATCACTGCGATGGCGTACACGAACGGTTCGGGCGCTAGCGCAGATTTACCGCGCCCCGTAGGTATTGCAGGTGATGGCCGTAATATGTTCATCAGTCTGCACGGCGATAGAAGGATCATTAAACTTTCAGAAGACAAACTCACAGGCTATTGGGCATTCGCGAACAACAGCGACGATTATTCAAGCGATGCGCCTGCAGTTATCCCAAATTGGATTGGTGCAGCGGCTTTTACGGCCGGCCGTTTTGCCGAAGCGAATGGGGCGGCACAGTTTGACGGCAGCCGCCATATGACGACGAAGAACTTCAATTTTACCGTCAATCAGCCGTTTACATTTTCCGCGTGGGTGCGCGTGACTGATCTCACGGCTGTCCGGCCAATTATTGGTAACGTGGCAGATTTTGAGTTCCAATGGTACATTGCGACAAATGGTTCCGTCAATTTTCAGAATTGGTATAACAGTGGCGCGTTGACAAACTACATCAGCGGTACCTCGGCAGGCGTCGTCAAAACAAACACGTGGGTGCACTTGACCTATGTCTACCATGGCACGGGTACGCAGTACCCAGGCGGGCGCATCTACGTCAACGGGTACAACATGACGGCGGCATCGAGCCAAGCTTCAGCATCTTTACTCGACTCTTTTGCCAGCAGCGTAACGATTGGTGCTACGAGATCGCATGCATCAAAATTCGTGGGCTCGATGGCCGACGTACGCATTTACAATCGTGCGCTGAGTGAAGGCGAAATTAACGAACTCGCGCAAGATACTGGTACTCCTGTGAACAGCGGGCCTACCGAACTGATCGCACATTATGAAATGTCGGGATATACTCCGTCTGGGGCGCTCGCACAGAATCTCTTGGGTGGAACCACCAGCGCGGTGGGTAAAGACGGTGATACGGCGGGTGCCTTTAACTTTACGGGCGGAGGTTCGCTCTTTGTGGACGCGGCAACGATTGCCGCGCTGCCAAAAGAAAATGCCCCGCGCACTATGTGTGCTTTCATTCGCCCCATGACGTATCCTCCGGCTGGCAATTATGTGTCACCGGTGTCGTACGGTGGTGCAAGTAGTGGTCGGGAATTTGGTCTGGCAATCAGTCGTGATGCCGGTACTAACATTTTCATCTCCAACACATTTAATTCTGCCTTCGATCATTCGGTCGCATACAAACAACCCTTGTATACATGGACTCATGTTTGTGCGAGTCATGACGGTACAGATGCGCGCCTCTATATCGATGGCGTGCTCATGGGTACAAAACCCGTTACACTTTCTACATCCGTATCTTCAACGGTTTCTGGCGCATTTCGCGTAGGTGCTTGGTTTGATGATGCGCACCGGTTTTCTGGTGACATCGACGATGTACGCATTTACAACAAAGCGCTGTCGCTGCCCGAGATTAGGCAAATTGCGGTACAGGTACCCGCGGGCCTTATATCGCGCTATGATTTGAGTGTTGATACAAATGACAACAGCGGAGTTGGCGCTAATCTTTCGAATGCGAATGCAACGCAGACTGATGATCGTTTTGGTCTCAACAGCCGCGCACACAAATTTAATGGCAGTGCGGTTTTGACCGGCACGACAATTACGCAAGCGACGACCGATATTACTTTCGCAGCATGGATTCAGCCTGCAACTCTCGATGGCGCATATGTTGGCATATTAGGCAACTACAATGGCACCGACGGTGTCGGTGGCAGTGGCGGCGGAATATTTCTCACGCCCTCAAATCAATTGTTGTTCATTTCAAAAACAGGCGTCGGAGCACCGAATGCTAATAACGATTGTGCCACAACCTACACTCCGCCAATAGGTGTATATACGCACATTGCGGTAACACAGAGTAGTGCAGGCCCCACATCACGCGTCTACGTGAATGGTTCACTTATCCGCACTTGTACTCCGAGCGCTGCCGTGTCATTTTTTAATGGTGCAAATGCTTTCAAGGTCGGTGAAGTGGTTTTTCCGACACGGTTTAACGGCAACATCGACGATGTGCGGATTTACAATCGTGCATTACCGGCATCGGCCATTCAGGCATTGGTACAGCAACCTAACCGCAGAATTTTCGTGACTGCAAATACCTATAACGGCAATCTGGGCGGCATTACTGGGGCCGATACGAAGTGCAATAACGTTGCTGATGTCAACAAGCCACCGGGTATCTATAAAGCAATGCTTGTCGATGCGGCCACCTCTGGTCTGCGTCGGGCGTGCACAGCGGCCAACTGCGCCACATCGGGTGTCGCCGAGGGCATAGATTGGGTATTAACACCAAATATCACATACCTGCGGGCCGACAACACGGCGGTCTTCACGGCGAATTTTAATGGTGTATTTAGCTTCCCAGCCCAGACCTTTTATGCGCCGATATCGACTTCCTCTTTCGAAGTGTGGACGGGTATAAATTTCGGTGTAGGTGGTGAATGGACGGTCGATGGCGGTCCAGGGCAATGTGCTCTCCTGGCGGGTGCTGGTTGGACAAATTCGTTGATAGGCGGCAGCAATGGTGTTTTCGGCAATTCCGGTACGGATTCGCAGACAGTCTCTGCTACGCCGGTCGGAATATTCTACACCGGATTTGAGACCGCTTCATGCCTCACTGCCCGGCGGCTGTATTGCGTTGAGCAGTGAGTGATTAAAACTATACAGGCAGGCATATCACTGCATCAACGATAGTCGGTGGCAGGCAAAATTGTGTGACGGTACCGTCACCAATTTGCCGTGCGCAGCATAAAAAAAGGTGGACGGTCTACTCAAGTAGCGTAGCTTAATGGGTACCGCTACCCGCCATTCTGGGAACAAGCATGAACTACTCATCACCACACTGCCGATCGATCATGCATTTTCTTTTGGCGAGTCCATTTTTTCTTTTCCTTTCTTGTTCAGCATTAAAATTAGACCGTGATTCGAATTGTTTGAATGACAAGTCGGGATGTTTTAAGGAGGACAAGACTCGTCCTTCATTTAAGAGTTCCACGCCAGGCGCTGGCCAGACAGTTTCAACTCTTGATTATATCGATCTTACTTTTTCAGAGGAGCTTAAGAATCCGCAACCGGCAGATTTCAACTTGCAGAGCCCTGGGAATGCTCTTTCCATATCGCGTGTGGAGAAGTTAAGCGGTTTTACGTATCGTCTTTGGATCAGCGGTGCGGTACAGAACGGATCGATTGTTTTTAGTTTTGACCAGCTGCGGGATTACAATGGTAATTTCGCGAGCGGTTCTCTGACACTTACGGGTAACGTGGACATTGGTATCACATTTGATACGAATCTTGCTACAAATCCTAATTATCGGGAGGGCGTTTCGAGTGCTGGTGGCACATCTTATTCTTCGACGACGATCCGTTTCAAGCATGATTATCAGGGTGATGTTTTAAATGCGAATGATTGGAAGGTTTACCGTACGACGGGTATTACCGCGTGTTCGGGTCCGGGTGTAACTCTTCTTGCGAGTTATGGCAGCGCGACACTTGCTGGTGAAACTTATGTGAGCTTCACGTTAAATGAGGCTACAGATTTTCCAGTAGCGGAAGGTTATTATCGTATAGTCGTTTGCATAAATAATGCTGCGAAAAACAAGTTCGGGGCGCAAGGGATACTAATTGCCCGGGATAACAGCGCGCCTACGTTGACTATCAATCCTTACTCGACAACGGATGAGTATCGTAGCGCGCAGAGCGTGACTGTTTCTTGCTCCGACAATGCAACAAAGATCGCCTACCGTTTAACTTCATTTAATACGTGGACAGGTGTGCCGACTGATCCGGCCGACCCTGCGGATCCTGATTTTACCGGGGCTGGAGACGTTGACACAATCGGCGGTTCGGTAGAGTATTCAGGCAGTGTAACGACGCCAGGACCTGCTTTCCTTGGTGATCCGAATAATCCGATACGGAGCAAATACAAGTTCCGCTGCATTGACAAGGCTGGTAATAAGAGTGCTGTTTCTGCGGGTACTTCACCAATTTACGTGGTAGATAATACTCTTCCGGAGGTTACAATATCTCTAACCGGTACGTTTCGCGATTTTATTACTAATACTATTCCTGCTAATAATTCAACGACCATCAGTTTCACAACGAATCAGCCCGCGGGCCAGACGTATAAGATAAACAAGAATGGCAGCAGTTGCGACGTTGGTGGCACAGACATGGTAAGTGCTCTTACTCCTTCTGCTGGTACTTTGATTTCGCATACGTTTTCCGTGGGTGCTGCAGCCAATCAGTTTGCTGTAGGTGTTCACAATCTTCGTATCTGTGTGCGCAATCCTGCCAACACGAAGTGGGGTGTTGCGACTTTGAGTGTGACTCGCGATGATACAGTGCCAGTGGTCACGGCTTCGGTTGCGTCTGGTACGTATGGTTCATTGCAGAGCGTTGCGCTTACGTGCAGTGATAACAAAGATAAGTTGTATGTAACTTCAGCTGAAGGCATTGGTGCAACAGTCCCGACAGCCCCAGCGGATCCGGTCTTAACAGTCTCTGAAGAGTCGAGTGGTCTGCTGACGCCAGCCAATGACCGGACCACCATCTACAAATGGATTTGCCGTGATAAATCGGGTCAGGTATCGACCGTTGGTAGCGCGCAATATACGATTGATACTGTGATCCCGTCAGTGACGATTGTATCGAACCAGTATCCTGCGTTGAGCTCTTCTGGAACAGCTTTTCAGTCAACGAATCTTGTTTTTCATTCATCACGCGGAGGTCTTACGTATCGCATTATGCGTGGCACGACGGATTGTGTGACCGGTGCGACCCAGATCGGTATTGATCAGACAGTCCCGCCGGCCGTAAACGGTGTTGTTCCGAATGTGACGGTAAATCTTGGTTTTGCAAGTTTCCCAGTAAACGGGACCACTTATGATCTCCGTGTTTGTGTTTACAATAATGCGAATTCTGTTGGTTACAACACGAGTACGCTGCAAGTTACTCGTGATGATACAAATCCTGTGATTCCGACGCCAGCACCTTCAATTTCACAAGTTAATGCAACGAACTTCACGCTGAGCTGGACTGCCGCGACCGATACGGGCGGTTCGGGCGTTGCTGGTTACCGTATTTTCCGGAGTCTAACCTCTGGGTCTTATGGTCCAACGCCAGATTATACAGCGAGTTCGAGCCCCGCAACGATCGCGTTACCGGACACACAGCAATACTTTCTGAGAATTATTCCTTTTGATGCCGCGGGTAACGTATCGGCTGGTACGTATAATGAAATTACGACCAGATTTTCCATCACCGTCGTCGTAACTGGCTACACAGCGGGTTACGGTCCGTTCAGCGTACAGCAAGGAGCGGAGACACTGAATTTCTCGACCGCACCCGGCGGAACACAATCTTTCACAGCAACGTTCTTTCCCGGTTCGACCTATAGTGTGCAGGTTGCGGCTCAGCCCGACAGGCAGAATTGCGCCTTCACGGGAGACCAGTACGGCACGGTTAACAGTAACGTGACTTTGCAAGTTACCTGTGTTCCGGGTTACCTGCGCAGCGGTGCGATGACCTCAAATAAACCTATCGCGTTGAATTATCATCTATATCGGGGAAATGCCACCCTGCTCGCCGGTGGCGGTAGCGGGGCTGTTTGTCCTGGTAGCAACACAGCGAATTGTTTCGACGGCGTCGGTACCGCGGCGCGTTTTAGTTCGCCACATGGGATGACCATTGTCAATGGCGTTATTTACATTGCCGATCGCGAAAATAATCGGATTCGCAAGTATGATATCGCAACAAATACAACATCGACATTCGCCGGCGAAGGTAGTCCGGCAACGACAGATGGCACAGGGACCAGTGCGCGCATCAATAAGCCGCAGGGCATTACCAGCGATGGGGTGAACCTTTTCGTAACAGAGAGCCCTAGTGCCCCTGATATATCCTATATTCGCCGCATTAACATTGCGACGCAACAAGTGACGACCATCGCTGGCGGGGCCTCGGTTGCGGGGGGGGTGAGCTGTCCCGGCACGGTTCAGGCGACGTGCCGCGATGGTTCTGCATTCCAAGCCCTATTCGGCCTGCCCAATGACATTGACTATCACAGCGGTCATTTGTACATTTCAGAGTATGGCAACAACCGCGTGCGGCGGATGAATCTTGCGACCGGACAAGTGGAAACCATTGCGGGCAATGGAGCAGCCGCTTCGGTGGACGACACTACCGGAACATCGGCGTCGTTTAATGGTGCTGCCGGCTTAACGTTGCTCGGCAATTCAATCTATGTCGTGGATTATAACGGGCATCGTGTACGTACCATCAGCCTGACTGCGCCGCACGCCGTTGGCTCGCTGGTCGGTACCGGTGTAGCGGGCCATGCTGACGGACCATATGCAACCGCGCGGTTTGCTAATCCTGATCACATTTTTGCCGACGCTCGCGATCTCTATGTCACTGAATATGGTGCAAATCGGCTGCGACGGATAAACCTCGCGAAGAACACTGTCTCGACGATTGCCGGTAGCGGCGGTGCGACAGATGCGGGTGGCGTGGGACCAGCTGCCGCGTTTGGTGGCCCGGTCGGCATCGTTTCCGATGGCGCGCGCTTATTTGTTGCTACCTATAATGGCGGCCGATTATTCCGAGTCAGCGACGCCGGACTCGTAGGGTCATGGCAAATTGAGCCCGGGGTTAGTCCTAATGACTATAGCAGCGACAACACCGGTGTTTTGGATGGCTCTGTCTCGGGAGGCTCCCTTAGTACACTGACCGATCGCTTTGGTAACGCGAACGGGGCATCGCTCTTCAATGGAGCAGGACACCAGATTATGGCGGCAACAACGGGCTTGCCCACTGGCAATGCTCCGCGCACCATGTGCGCATGGGTGAAGCCAACATCCGCGCCTACTGGAAACCATATTATTGCCACCTACGGAACAACCGCGGTGAACCAATCGTTTGGGTTGTTTTCCTCAATCGCAAGCGGTGTTGAAAATGTGGGATTAACGGCGTATGGCAGTGATCTGATCATACCGCATACTCTATCAACCACGAAGTGGACGCATCTCTGTGCATGGGCCAATGGCACTACAGGACGCGTTTACCTGAACGGAAAGATACTCGGTAGTTATGCTCACACTTTCGCCACCGGCGCGACCGGAATGCGCATTGGCGCGCAGCAGGGTGATCTGCAATATTTTGGCGGCGGCATTGCCGATGTGCGCATTTATAGTAGGGCGCTCAGCGAAGGTGAGATCAATGAATTGGCGCAAAACGCGACGGCGGCCGAAGTGGGGCAAACTTTCAGTACCGGTGGAACCGGTCTCATCATGCATTATACGCTAGCCAACTCCGTTGCAGCTCAAGGTCCAGTCGGTGTTACCCTCAGTCTTGCGGGTACGGGTGGGACATCCATAACGGGAAAAGATGGAGCTGTAGCGGGAGCGATGTATTATGATGGCGGAGGTTATCACTACACGACTGCGTACGCGGGCTTACCGGTTGGAAACGCGCCGAGAACGCACTGCGGTTGGGTGAGACCTGCTAACAAAATCGCCACGGGACAATATTTCACTCTGCTCCAATATGGCCTTAACGGTACAAATCAAAAAGCGGGGTTGTGGTTACGTGACAATGCCGGGGTAAAGAAACTCGTTAATGGGGGTGGGGGAAACGATCATGAGGCGAATTTCGATTTTCCCATCAACACCTGGATTCATGTCTGTAACACTTACGACGGCACCAATTCTTCCCTCTATGCGAACGGCCAATTGCTTGGTACGGCTGCCTTTCCCGCTTGGGATACGCAGCAGGGTGCATTAGGTATCGGTCGGGATCTGCCAACTTCAGGTTTTCTGACAGGTGGCTTGCAAGATATCCGCATATACAATAATGCTCTATCGGCAAATCAGATTCGTGAGCTTGCCACGCAAGTACCTGAAGGACTCGTGTTGCGTCTTGACACGAACGGCGATCTCAATGACGTCAGTGGATTCGGTCATGGCGTCGTGAGTAACCCCGGTACTCTGGTCGCCGGGCGCCGAGGCGTTGCAAATACGGCCTATCGTTTCGTTGGGCCGACGCAGGCGCAAATTTCTCATGCCCCGGAACTCATGCAGCAGGCAGATATCAGCTGGTCATTTTGGATGAAATCACCGGACATGACGAATATCAACGCGCAAATTATCGGAAAGTATGTCCCGACGCCCAACTCGGGTTGGGTCATCAAATATGATCCAATAAGTTTTGCCCATGGCTGGACAGTGGGAACGGCCGGTACTGGTGCAGACGGCAAGTCCCATCCCGTGCCGTCGAATAATGTCTGGAACCATTACGCTTTTGTCCGGTCAGGGGCGGGCTGGTTGGTTTACATAAACGGTGTAAACTTCACCAGTGCCTCGGGTGGCAATGGTACGGCGATCATACCTAATACCGTGAATCTCAGCATCGGAAACAACGGTACGGGTGAAGTTCATTTGCAGGACGTTTGCATCTACAACCGGGCGATCACAGGCGCAGAGGTGCAGGCCCTTGCCGGATATCACGTGGTGCAAAGTGTGGGTAGCATGAATCTGCACATGCAAGCGGATACTCTGTCAAACTTGAGCGACGGCAATGCAGT
>JAEUSA010000122.1 GCA_016788945.1 Leptospiraceae bacterium | reverse complement strand
AGAAGCTGTTATCCGCCATGTCTTACTGCAGTGAAAACGGCATTGATCTGCGCCGTTGCTATTATTATGGCGATGCCTACACCGATCGTTTTGTCATGGAAGAAGTGGGTAATCCGGTTTGCGTATCACCCGATAAGAAATTGCGGGCGTATGCCGGCGCCAAAAACTGGCGGGTCGTCGAATGGTAGAATACAGATTTTCCGAAAAGTTTGAGAAACGTTTTCTCGAGTTAGAGAAGAAATTCCCGAAGCGCAGCTCTCTGGTGATGTGGGCGCTGCACCTTGCACAAGAAGACATCGGCTACATCACTCCCGCCGCGGTCGACTATATCGCCGCCAGAGTAGGGGTATCGCCCGCCTGGGTCAAAGGTGTCGTGTCATTTTATTCGATGTTCCGTGAAAAACCCATCGGCAAATATCATCTTAACGTGTGCAGCAACCTGATGTGCCAGCTGATGGGCTCCGACAAAATTGAAGTCTGCATACACGAGAAACTCGGTATCAAAGACGGTGAAACCACCCCCGACGGCAAGTTTACCTATACGCGTCAGGTGGAGTGTTTGGCGGCATGCGGTTATGCACCGGCGATGCTGGTAAACAACGATTTTCATGAGCTCCTGAACGCCGAAAAAGTCGCCAGGCTGATCGATGAACTTCAGTCGAAGTAGTTGACGATCTGTCTAAAATCTCACTTTCTCCGCCCATCAAATCGCTGCCTTAGCTCAGCCGGTAGAGCATCTGCCTTGTAAGCAGAGGGTCGTCAGTTCGATTCTGACAGGCAGCTAATGAAGATTTGTGCGTGTTTTGGGGTCAAAGGGCCCCAAAACACGCACAAAAAAATTGGGTAGGTGGCCGAGTGGTTAATGGCGCCAGACTGTAAATCTGGTCTCTCCGGAGTACGAAGGTTCGAATCCTTCCCTGCCCACAGTCAATTCCCGGCGCAAGCTGGCCGGGTTTCATATCTTGATTTCGAGAACAATCGGACAATGATCTGAGCCCTGATGGTCGTTCAGGTGGCGCATGTCGCTGACCTTCGCGTACAGCGGTTTATCGACGACAAAGTAATCAATCCTCCACCCGATATTACGCTCACGCGCGCGTGACTGCATCTGCCACCATGTGTAACTGACGGCGTCGGGGTAGCGCGTTCGGAATACATCGACCCAATTATCGGCGACGAGGCGGTCGACCCAGGCACGTTCCTCCGGCAGAAACCCGACGTGCTTTTCGTTTTCTTTCGGCCGCGCGAGGTCGATGGGGTTGTGCGCGACGTTGAGATCGCCCGTGAATAGTATGCGGTTTTTTTGTTTCCGCAATGCCGCTATGTAGTTGTGAAAATGGTCGTAAAACTTGAGTTTCTCCTGCCATGCCGCGTCGGATTTACCCCCGTTAGGAAAGTAGTTACCGAAGATGATCAGATCGCCTTCTTTCACGCCAAGCACCCGGCCCTCATGGTCGTTCCATTTGGGCATGCCGCGCAGTATCTCCGGTTTGCTGAATAAACCCTTCTTAATATAGACACCGGTGCCTGAATAACCCGGTTTCTCGGCGCTATGGTAATGTGCTTCGTAACCGGGCGGGTTGATGAGCGCGTCGCTCAGCTGTTCGGGTTTCGCCTTAATCTCCTGTAGAAAAACGACGTCGGGTTTCTCTTTGCGGATAAGTTTGTCGAGTTCGCCTTTCTTTTCGATCGCGCGAATACCGTTAACGTTAAAAGATATAATTTTCATCGAGGGCCGCATCGCAGCCCCCGAGCGGCGTGGCGACTGTTTTCGTTCTTTTTTACAAAAATCACTGCATTTAGCGTGCCGCGAATGCCGAAATTGAAACGAGGGACCAGACCAATTACGCAATGAAACCCATAATCAGAAAAAAAATTATGTCGCACGCGCTGGTCTCCATCGTTGTGTTGGCAGCGACTCCGGTATTCGCGCAGTTTCTTACGCCCGATGAAACTGTCAAAATGACGCCTTCGACAGATACCTCCCCGGCTATTGCCCCTGCGCCGGTACCGAACCCGCAGACGACGCAACCCGCTGTGCCAGCCGACGGCTACTTTGCCGATCTGGCAGCGTATGGCCGTGATCGCAATGTGATTCTCACCTGGCACTTAGTGCACGGCCGCGCAATCGACAAGCGTATACAGATTTACCGCTTCACCGAAGAACCGCGCGTCATTCATGATATTTCACGCGGTACACTGATTGCCAAACTTTCGGGCGAGATTAACCTGTACGAAGACCAGCCCCCCTCGCGTGGCACCTATTATTATGCCGTTTTTGTCGAAACAAACCGCGGCCTCGAACCCGCTTCATTCAATTCATCGCGCAATCTCGTAGGGCCGGTATCGTTTCAATCGGGTGGCAAGGCTGCGATCAAACCGCCGCGCGATGATGTGCAGCCGCAGAGCAGCCGGCCTGAATTCGCCTCCGAAGAGCTCGACAACACGGAGTTCGTGCCTGACGATGATGCACAATCGCGACGCGGTATTAATTCTGTGATCCGTCGCACCTTTCTCAAGGGCGATTATGACGAAGCCATCAGAGCCCTGAAACCCTTTTTACGCAATAAATCCGCGCGGGTGCGCGCTAAAGCAATGTTCTATATCGGCATGTCACGCTACCGTCTCGAACAGTACGACCGGGCCATAAAATACTTTGAACACCCGCTCACGAAAAAATACTATCGCCGCAATGCGGAATTCTGGATTAACAGGACATCGGAGAATCTGAGGTAATATGCGCAGTATCACAATCTGGGTCGGGGCAATCGTCTTTACGATTGGCGCCGGCGTTTTTCTCATCGAACGCGAATATATTTCAGGCAACAAAGCGGCACGCGTGCGCCTCGAACAGGGCAAACTTCAGCTGGAAAGATTCGATGAAGACGGATTGCGCAAGGGTATCGATGATCTGACCGCAGTCATCGCGCAGTCACCCGATTCGGTACATGCACGCGAAGCTCGTTATTATCTCGCTGAAGCGTATGAACGCCTCGGCATGCGCGACGTGGCTTTTGGCAAATACAAGAAATTGCTCGAAATGCCGATGCCCGACGAGCTGCGCACGCGCGCGCGGTTCAAAATCGCCAAGCTGCAGATCATGCGCAATTATTCCGACGAAGGGATGAACCAGCTTCTGCAACTGCTCAATACGACGGCAGATAAACAGCTGCGCTGTGAAATTTATCTGGAGATTGCCAAGTATTATCATCGCAAAGGTTTTGCAAAAGACGCGCGCCGCAATTTTGAAAATGCGCTGACCGAAAACCCTGATAACCGCGAGGCCCGCGCAGCTCTCGGATATACTCCCGACGCCGATTATAAAAATTCAGTCGCGCTGCACGGTATTCTCGACAAAGATGAATCTCCCAAAGCCGAAAAAAAAGAAGCTCAACCAGCCGAAAAACCGGTGCGTAAAGCTGATGTCAGTGCGGGTATTCAGGCATTTACCGCCGGTGATTATCACCGTGCCGTGCGCCTGCTTTCTGCGGCGGCGAGCGCTCCCGGAGCGGAATCTGAAGACGCACTCTATTATCTTGGCAATGCATACCTGAAACTCAAGCAATACCGCAACGCGGTGCACTACCTCAACAAGGCGGTCAGCAACAAGTACACCGACCGCGACGAGGCTTCGTATATCAAAAAAGGTGAAGCGTATTATCTCAATAACCAGTACGATCGTGCGCGCCGGGTATTCAGCTTTGTGCGCTCACACTATCCGCACGGGAAATATGCGCAGATCGCGCAAGATTGGGAAAATGAGGCCCGGCGCATGCTTGGCGAAAAAACGGGCGGTCGGGCAGAAATTATCGACGACGACGATGAAGACGACGAAGACGCCGATATTCTCGGTGGCGTGGCGTTGGCCGGTGACGAAGCTGCTCCCCGCCCAAAGCGCGCGTCAGAGCACAAATCAGAAGAGATTACGCTCGACGACGATGCAGATGTAACGCCTTAGAGCGGTCAGAACTTCAGTTCTTCAACCATTTCTTCGATCTGCATCTGTAATGCAGGGTCGGTGTCGATCAGCTCGCGCACTTTCTGGTCGGCGTGCAGTACCGTCGTGTGGTCGCGCTTACCGAATGCGCCGGCAATAAAGCTCAGCGTCGCACCTTGAATCAGGCTTTTAGCAAGATACATACACACGTGCCTCGCCAGAGCGACTTGTTCCGTACGGTTGGCGCTCACAATCAATGCTTCATCGACGTGTAACGT
>JAEUSA010000121.1 GCA_016788945.1 Leptospiraceae bacterium | reverse complement strand
ATCGTCCTTATTTTAAGAATAAAATAGTAGAAGTATGTTTTGGCGGCTGAGCCGCCAAAACATACTTCTACCATAACCTGTGCAGAAAAGATCCAATCCAGAGCAAAGATGTTGCCGTTGCATCGGGCCTCAGCATATATTGGCGGAACGATGGCTCAGACTAAGAAGGCAGTGCTTGCAGGCGGATGTTTCTGGGGGCTCGAAGAGCTGATTCGGTCACAACCCGGCGTACTCGACACCGAATGCGGTTATTGCGGCGGCAAAGTGGAAAATCCGACATATCGCAACCACGAAGGCCACGCTGAAGCTTTGGAAATTACCTATGACCCCGGCAAAACCAGTTTTCGGAATTTGCTCAATTTCTTTTTTCAGATACACAACCCGACGACGATGAACCGCCAGGGTAATGACATTGGCACCTCATACCGCTCGGCGATTTTTTATGCGGATGAAGACGAAAGGCGCGAAGCGGAGGCCTTCATCAATATTGTGAACGCCTCAAAGCGCTGGCCCAAGCCGGTTGTTACCACTCTTGAACCACTCGGGCCCGAACACGGCGCCGCTGGAAAATTCTGGCCAGCCGAAGATTATCACCAGGATTATCTGCAGAAGAACCCGAACGGGTACACCTGCCATCGGATTTATTTTGGCAGCTATGTTTGAGTGCCATGAAACGGGCAACGCGTAAGCCAAAAGAAAAAAAGGGCGTGGTCGAAGCGGCTGCGCCCGAATTTTCTCCACCAGAATTGCCTGGCTACGCGATTGAGCGTCTCCCTGCCGGGGGAATACGCATCAGGCGAAACGATGGTGGCGTCGGGGCCGACATTCTGTTACGTTTCGTTGCCATTGCGATCTTTGTCGGGTTGTTCATTTTTTTCTGGCAACTCACTGCAAGGGAGAAATGGTATGCACGGGCGGCAGTGATTGCTTTCGGCTGTTTTGCCGTTTGGGTGAGCTACCTGACTCTGAGGGCACCCGCATTTCTCTCTTTCGAATTTTATCCCGACAAAATTATAGTAGGTCATCAAGCGCTGGGTCGGCAGGCCCAAGAAACGGAGCTACCGATCCATGGGCAATTAGACTTGGCGGTGGATTATTGGAGCGGCACCCGTGGCGGGCACATGGCTACCCTGTGGATGCCCCACGATGGCAGGCGCAATGAGCTGATGTCTTTTGGCAGTGCTCTCAACCGCACGCGCGCGCGCGAACAGATGGAAAAATTTGTGGATTTCCTGCGTGAAGAACTTCGCATTCCCATTACGTTGGCTGAATGATGCATGCACTTGTCAGGGTATTTGCCCACCTGACTCATGCGCATGGATAAAGCTGTTGCGCTCAACGCGCATTCTGTTGAACCCCGCGCGAAAAAATCGATCTACCCACAGCCTTTTGCTGCGCGCATGGAAAAGCGCGAGAAGCGCGTGCTGGGCGATCTCTTTGGCCTGACGAATTTTGGCGTCAACTTAACCACCATCAAACCTGGTGGTATTTCAGCGTTGCGCCACGCGCATTTTACGCAAGACGAATTTATCTACATCATTGAGGGAAGTCCCACGCTGATTACCGATGCGGGTGAAACACTGCTGCAGCCGGGCATGTGTGCTGGTTTTCGCCATGGTACCGGCGACGCCCACCAGTTGGCAAATCGCAGCGAAAGCGATGTGGTCTATCTCGAGGTGGGTGATCGTAGTCCCCATGATTCGGTTTCTTACCCCGATGACGATCTGGTTGCGATATTCGAAGGTGCGGGCCAGTGGCGGTTTACGCACAAGGACGGTGAGCCGTACTGAGCAGGCTGAAAGAAAATTTTCAGCCCTGCGGTTTACGGGCCTCGACAAACTGCAGAAAATCACCCATCCAGGTCCTTTTCTGGACGATGGTAAATCCAGCCTGCCTTAGCAGTTGTTCCACGCCCCCGGTGAGCACGTCCCGTGCATACGGTGGTTCTCCGAGAGATAGGTAAAAATCCATCAGGAAGCCCGAAACCGCGGGCCTATCCAGATCCATGGCATAAAACGCGCCGCCCGGTTTGAGCACGCGAAATGATTCAACCAGCGAGGCATTGCGAATTTCGGGCGGCAATTCATGCAGCCCGAGACTGATGCAAACTGCATCTAACGCATTGTTTTCAAAAGGTAACTTAGCGGCGCTGGCTTCATGAAAGCGTATGTTGGATATCCCTTCTTTCTCGCTGCGCTCTTTGGCTACCGCCAGCATTTCCGGCGAAATATCGAGGGCTTCGATCTGGCTGTTGGGCAATAGCCTCGCAAGGCTGCGCGCAGTGTAGCCGGTGCCGGAGCAATAATCCAGCACTCGGGCCGGTTTGCCTGCAGCGATGGTTTGCGATAATTTCTCGTAGGGTTTGTCAGGCAACGTATCGCACATGGTATCATAACCCAAACTCAAAAAGAAGAATTTTGAACGATTTCTTTTTTCGTTATCTGGCGATACTAGGTTGGCGATCAGCGTTTGCAGGTTTTCCATCAGGATTTAGTTTTAGCAAATCGCTCCCGAATCAGGCCATTGGCCTCCCAATCTCTTATCCGTAAAGCCAGTTTTCGTAGGTGACAAAATGACGCTTTCTATGTCGCTACCGCATGGAGAGTCACACCCCCAAGTCAGGCAGAGCAGAAAATATGGCATTTTCGATCGGATGGTGGACAATGACAAAACTCGCGTTGGTTTTGTTATTTGCCTGCAATTCGGCTCAAGAGCGAATAGATAACTTGAGTGGCCCCAACCCTAATTGCAAACCGGGCGATTCTTTGAGTTCGGGATTTCAGGTGCAATATAATCGCGAAGATATTTTTAAGAGCAACCCGTTCTTTCAGTGCAAGAAGTTGGATCGTTACACCGCCGATAGCAAATATATCGACGTTTTCAAAGAAGTTTGTCTCGGAAATCCCACGGATTACTTTGTGCGCCAATACGAAGCTACGCAATACGCCAAGAAGGGTAGCAATAATCAGAGAGAAGCTGACAAAAACAATCGATTTCTCGCGAGCCGTGGTATAGAGCTGAAACGACCGCGCCGTGTCTTAACAGACAGAGGTGTACTATTCGAAACCAACCGGCCAGATTTATCTATCGTGGTTTCGACTGAACGCGAATTTGCCGACGGAGAAAAATTCTATTCGGTTTACCACCACCCCTCCGCGATGAACGCTGATTCTCTTTCACGGCTGCTTGGTGATTGCAGCAACGATTGGGCAGAATTTGCGACTCGTATTGAAAGATCTTTGAAAGCAGGTCAGTGCACGCAGATCATATCTGAGGTCCTTCCTTTCACATGGGGCATGGGTGTACCGGAGGCCAAAGCTTGGGTTGACGATTGTGATGCGCAGATTCTGAGCAAAGCAGCGAGTGTGGATCGAAATTTGGCGGAGATTGCCTTGTATACGAAGATGCGACTTGAAAGACCCGCCCTGGAGCATATTCATGTTATTTCCTACGACGGCCGACTAGTTAATAACGGGGACGACAACAAGAACAAGATTCGCTTTAACGAACACGCAAGGTTAAGTCGTGAAGCCTTCTTGGCTGAAATTACCGGAAATATAGCAAAAGCCGGTGGCGGCGTCCTTACAGATGCTATCAGCAGCTATATGCTCGAATCTATGGCTGTGGGAATGCGCCGCTCAGACGGTGTAGCCTATGTAAAAAGGGGAGCACCCGCGGTTTTTTACTCACAAGAAATGGCGGTTATTCGCGAGAAACATGCGGCAACCGTCCGGGCTGCTCTATCCGATATTCTGCCATCATCAGACACTGCTGAACTCGCGCCATACTTGGTACTCGAAGATGCGCCGTTGGTAAGATTCGGCTGGCACACAGGCAGTCCCACGAACTTGAAAATTCTGTTTTCGATCGCTGAAGTCGCGATAAAATCAGACACGAAACCAATTACCTATTCTACATATGAGTACAGTCGAAATCCCAAATATACAAGCTGGGAGAGAGATTTTAACGCCGCGTCAGCGAATATGCATGGTCTCCAAGCCCAGTGCAAGAAAGTGCCCAAATACCGTTCGAGCAATTCTGGCCCGCGGCAATGGACATTTTCTACCCATACCGTGATCGAATATGGCGGCTCAGGAAGGGGGGACACCGAAACGGTCGAATCGTGCCCCCCGGAATATCGAGAAGCTACTGAGCGATACTTTAAACTCAAGGCTTCTGAACCAAGAAAAGAAGATGCGAATCCCAAAATGGTCAGCAG
>JAEUSA010000124.1 GCA_016788945.1 Leptospiraceae bacterium | reverse complement strand
TCTTTTTCCCAAGCAAATTCAGGTGTATGGATTCCGATAAATGCGACTCGGTCGCCAAACTTCGCATGCAGGCGATTGACGGCCGCATGTGATCTGTGGCAGTTTCCGCAATCGCGCGCGAATACGAAGAGTACCACCGGTCGTCCCGCGAGATGCGCGGGCGCATTACCTGCGAGCCAAACCGGGCCGTTGGTTACAAGTGGCGGCAAATCAACTGCGTGGAGTGGCGCAACGCAACATATGCCAAACAGGGCCAATAAACGCATGATACTTGGTCGGCGGAATAACCGGGCCGCTACGAAAAAATCGCCATTTGGTAGGGTCAAATAACCAGACTACCCGAGCGAACTTTGGCTATCATATCAGTATAGCCGCCAATAAATTCACCGTCGATGAATATTTGTGGTACGGTCATGTGGTTGGTGCGCTGTTTGAGCTCCGCATAAGCCTCGGGGGTCTTGGTGACGTCGATCTCGCGGTATTGCAGGCCTTTGCTATCGAAATAGTCTTTCGCCCGGTCGCAATAGGGGCAATAATCTTTCGTGTAAATTTCAATCACCCGACTCATCGGAAAATAACCCTTTCATCGTTATATTCGGTAAGATATGCATTAGGCCCGCTGCCGGCAAAATAGTTTTCGCTTAAGGTTGTTGACGCAGCAATGGAACCAACTGCCCTGAATCATGAAACAATTCTTTGCGTTTTTGGCGACGATAACTTGGATTTTCGCGGCTGGCCGGCCAAAGGCCGTGGCGACCACAGGCGCTGAGCTCAGCTATGAAGAAAAGGTCAAGGCCGTCTGCGCTTGTTTTGAAGCGCGCAAACCCAAGTTTGAGTGCTTCGCCCTGCAGAGTACACATGGTAAATCGATAAAGGATCCCGAGAAACGGAAGGAGTTTAACCTTAGAACCGGGGCCTGCGACAAGTAGTTTCGACTGTGCGCATGCAATGGCTGATGCTGTGGTACCGCGCAATAAACTTTAAGCCCATGCCAAATTATTTGAAATGCGATTGCTCGCACGAAGCCCTTAGAGAAAGCCGTGCGTCAAAAATAACCCACACCTACCGCATGCGATGAGAGATAAGTATACACCGAATCAAAATCTTGCTCTGACTGAAACGTGATCTCGTCATAATCTCTGTGCTCCCCGTGCTTATAGTGAGTAATTATTAACGGATTGCTTTTGTAGTCGAGAGAAAATATTCCTGCCGTCTTGCAGTATGGTTCACGGTTAATGCCCGGAAGATCTTTCAGTGGCAGCGGAATGACGCCGGCATAATCGCGGAAGAATTGCATCTTGGTTTTCGGCAACGGCGATACCATGAATAATATTTCAAGGCTTTTACTATGACAATGGTCAATATCCGTCACTTATGAGCGTAATTCATTCAATGCTTTACGCGCTCTAACCCTGGTGTCGGAAGGCAAGTCGATGTTGCGATTTGCCTTGCTGTTCGCTTTTGTTTGTAGCGCTACTTTTATACCGCTGCGTGCGCATGCGCTGACCTCCAAGTCGGCCTATCCGATCGGTCGCCACTGTGCATACCAATTCATTGCCGACCGGAATATTTCTCCTCAGGACTTAGTTGGCCGGTATTCGTCAACTTGGCTTCGGTCATCGCACGATATCGTCGCGCTCGGCGCCATGGATCAAACTCTCTGGTTTAAGTGCCAATTTCAAAACGATACGCCGTTAGAGGCTTGGTTTCTCGTTTCCCGCTATCCGTTCAGCTCTCGCATGTCAATATTTCAGTGGTCCTCTAATCGCATCTGGACGGAAACTAAAGGTGGTACCCAAGTCGCACCGGTAGATAAAAGCCTGCCATATCATAACGATGCTTTCAGAGTTCTTCTGCAGCCCGGCAAAGTTACCGAGTTTCTTGTAAAGTACGAATCGGACTTCACAAAGATACTTTTTTTCGAGATTATGCCCGAAGAATTTCTGCAGCGTTCAGAGAAGCAGGAATTGATAGCATTTGTGATAATCACGACAATCACTGGCTTGATTGTCATGGTCAATGTTCTGCTGGCATGGAGATGGAAGACGATTCTACCGATGTCGTATGTCGCCGCCCTTGTCGCTGCGTACGTATACCAGAGTTTTGAATTCGGTTTCGGGACGTGGTACATGTTTTCTGGCATGACTCATCATAGTCCATATCTCCTGATGGGTTTTGGCGCGGCAACGATGACCCTCTATCCGCTTTTCCTGCGCAATTTGCTCAGCCTTAAGGTCATCTTGCCGGTTGCAAATCGATTCGTGATCGGTCTAATATTTGCATCTGCCCTCTTATGTGTATGCGCTTTCGCAGGATTTTTCCCCGTGATAATACTTCAGCAACTGGGGCGCTGGATATACGCGGTCGTGACGATATCGGTTTTTTACGTGATCATCAGAGTCTATCGGATGGGATTCAGGCCAGCCCTTTACTCCGGTTATGGCCTGATTACCTTGTTCGCAACACAAAATTTCTATATTCTGTCGATGTCAGGTGTATTTCAAGTTGACGGTTATTGGATCAAGTTCCTTGTGCCACTCGGACAGCTTGCTGAGTTTCTCCTCTTTTTTCGCTCCCTGTTTATGCGGTTGAGTGACCAGAAAGACAATTTGATGCAATTAGAAAGCATAGAGGCAGAACAAGAACGTATTGCAGCAGAGAAAAAGAACGCCAAGTTCACGCGACTTGATTCTCAAACAGCCGACGCATTAGCTGAACGCTTGGAGCAATTGTTCAAGATTGACAAGCTTTTCGAGGATGATGAACTTTCGCTCGAAAAACTTTCCGCCCGCTTGAGCGTGAAGCGACATCAACTTTCCGAGCTTCTAAATACCCGGTTTTCCTCAAGCTTTTACGACTATGTTAATCGTCATCGCGTACGCGAAGCAGAACGTCTTATCTTGGCCGATCCGCAGAAAAGAATCCTCGACATAAGCCTTGCCGTTGGTTTCAATACTAAATCGACCTTCAACAAGGAGTTTAAGCGGCTAACAGGCCGTACCCCGAGTGAGGCAAGAGCGGCCGCGCAGATTCAGTAAAAAGGGAAATATTTTCCGCGTGACATTCTGACAAGCCCAGTCATGCTCAGTCATGGCAACAAAAAAGAAAAGCGTCAAAGCAAAACCGAAAAAGAAAAAATCCGCGCCAAAAAAGAAGGTGGTAAAAACGAAAGTTACCAACTCGCCATTCCAGAAGGTGGCGTCTGGGCAACCGAATTGGTTTGGTCTAAGTACCACTGATGGCCAAGCCGCGGCAAACTTTTACGGTAAAGTGCTCGGCCATGGTCAAGAGAAGATGACTATGGGCAACGAGACGATGATCATGCTCAAAGCCGGCGACAACCAAATTGCGCACATCGATTCGGTTGAACCCGGCGCCTCGCCACGATTGATTATTTACTTTTATGTGCCCGACGTCGATAAGGCAGTGAAGCTCTGCGCCGACAATGGCGGCCAGATTGTGATGCCCCCGGGGGATATTCCGCCTGGACGCATCGCGTTTCTCAAAGATCCGGCCGGCGCCGAGTTTGCTTTGTTTAAGCCGCGGGGTTAGAATAGCGGGGTGCATGGCACCCCGTCTTTTTGTTACCGGTCGGACGGAAACGCCGCGAAGATCGCCATTACTATGAAAAGTATGGACACCAAACCGAATGTCGTCATGCCATTTTTGAAGAGGACACCTGTAGCTACGACAAAACTCAGGGCCAAAGTGAAGGCTCCGGCTCTTAATGTGACCGGGAACCAGATCAGCACCGTCGCTGCGACTTGAACGATGCCAAATACAACGGTTGCCGCATTGCTGAATCCGGCATTGCGAAATAACTCCATTTCTTTTTCCATGCCAAAAATCTTCACCAGCCCCGTGCTCGTGCCAAGCAACGTCAGCAGAATTTTGTTTATCCAGTAAATGTAATGCATGTTTCTCCTTAAGGGACAATACCTTGGGGAGACCATAGCCGAATTTTCAGTGCAAGTCTTGTAGATTTGCGACTGAGTTGCGGTATTCTGTAGGGGATAATCCCACGATGGCTTTGAAGTCGTGGTTAAAATGCGCTTGGTCAAAAAAACCCTGATCGAGCGCATAATCAATTGCGGCAAATCCATCATCGGTTGCGACAATTTTTGCTGCTCGCGTAATGCGCGATACACGAGCGTAGGCCGCCGGGCTGAGGCCGATATATTCACGAAACAGACGTTCGAGTGCTCGGCGATGCAACCCAAATTTTCGGGATAGGTTCGTCATGGTCGAAGGTTTAGCCGCGTTGAGTTCTGTCAAAACGTTCTGCAATAAGTCTATTCTTTGCTCAAGCGCACGGTCTTGCCTCAATCTAAGCAGCAGTTCCCGTTGAACGAGCGCAAATATTTCGTCATTATCCCGAGCGTCCAATATTCTTGCCAGCAAATCGGTCTGAGGCCAGAGATCGGCCGCGGCGATCGTCAAGTTGTAGAGATTAACCAACGGCTCGCGAAAAAAAGCAGAGGCGCTGTGGGGATAAAATTCGATGCAAAGAATGCGCGTATCGGGGGCGGGTGTATAGAGCGAGTATCTGTTACGCTGTCCGATGACGCTGAACTGCGGCCCGTTGATCTGATGACTTTCGCCCTCTTCACAACGGGCGCTGCTCTCCGAAATCTGCATCAATACCTGGACGTTTCCCGTGGGCAGGTTTCTTACCGGTAAATTACCTGATGAGCCCTCAATGAGGGCGATGCTTTGTACGTACGGCCGCAGCTGTGAATGCAGGTTGGAGCAGGGTTTCCAGCTAAGCATAAATTCCTTAACTCAATGACGTTTTTTCTTTGCGGTCGCCAGTTTGCTCGATTTTTTTCTTTTTGGTTCTGGCAACGCTTTCTCTGTGATGCGGATCAGCTCTGATATCCATTCGCGATCTTCAAATTTTTCCCGAATAAGAAAAGACGGTTTCGCTCCGGGGTAAGCGGGCGCTTCTTCGACTGCACCGATAAAGGCGCGACCCACCTCGGTAGGTTTGACGAACAGCTGGTTGTCGCACACCAACGCCACCACCTTTGCGCCCTTGTAGATAGCGTATTCTCCGAACATTTTGCGGTACGTGATGCCCCCCGCAGCGGCCATCTGGTCTGCGACAAATTCGATGAACTGGAGCTCAGTTGCCATGCGGTATTAACGAGATTATACCTGCTGGGGAAATGAGAATTCACTGGACACGACGGAGTCGTTTGTATATGTGACTTAAAAGTCACATGTCAAGACCTAAGAAGCCTCCACATCCTGACGATATGGAGCGCGTTTTTAAGGCCCTGGCAGATGAAAGTCGGCGCCGGATACTCGACATCGTTAAGGCGAATGCGGGGATTTCGGTGAACGGAGTAGCAGATCATTTTGCGTTCAGTAGGTTTGCGGTCATGAAGCACTTGCGCGTGCTTGAAGATGCGGATCTGTTGAAGCTTGAAAGAGACGGGCGGCAAAAAAAAATATATATCAATGCCATCCCGATCCAAATGATTTACGACCGCTGGCTTTCGGATTTCAGCCGCCACTGGGCAGGTGGTTTGACGCGACTAAAATATGAACTCGAAGGAGAACAAGATGGATAATAAGATAAAGCAAATCTATGTGCTGTACATCCGCACATCAATTGATAAACTCTGGGATTCGCTCGTCAGGGCCGATCTCACGCCAGAATGGTTTGCAGGGATGGCGGTCAAGTTTGAGCCAAAGGTCGGAGCCGCCCTAGTATACGAGGCGAAGGGCCCAGATGGTTTGGCGGTGACTCTGGTCAAAGGAAAGGTTCTCGAATACGAACCCAAAAAGAATATCGCCTATTCTTTCAGCCTGCAGGTGAACGATGCCGTACGGGCCGACAAAGAATCACGGGTGCGTTATGAACTCGAACCGTCGGGCGATTCCATTAAACTCACGGTCACTCACGATCAATTTGAAGCCGAGACCCCAAGCTTTCAGGGCGTAGGCCAAGGTTGGCCGATGCATTTGAGCACGCTCAAAAGTTGGATTGAAACCGGCAAAGCGCTCGATTTGCCCAAGATGCACTAAGGAGGATTTATGATTTACGGAAAAACAAATATTGTCGCAGGCTTTCTTTTTATGTTTATCGCCGCTTGCGGTGGCTTCGCGCTGGGTGGTACGTTTGATGCCACCTACGCCGGTCGCGGCGGCGACCACATCATGACCATGGCGAGATTTTATCTGCGTGAAGGCCATTCGCATGGTATGCCCATAGCGATGTTCAATATCATCGTAGGTCTCGTTCTCGATCGGCTCGCACTTTCTGACCGGACGAAAAGAATAGCCTCGTGGGCAGCAGTCTGCGGAATTTTTCTGCCGCTTGGCTTGGCCGCCAAGGGAGCCGCCGGTGCACCCGCAAACTTTCCACCTGTGGGCTTACCGGGTATTCTCGGCATGTTTATTGCCATCTCGGTGTGCCTCGTCGGCGCAATCAAGATGCGCCGCGATGTATGAAAGTTGACGTAATAAGCGAAATAGAAATCCGGCGACCTCTCCCAGAGGTCGCCGCTTCGCCGTGGTTCATAAGTTGTCTTCGTTGCTAATTTTCTCGGCAAGCGCCTCGCTTATACTTATGCATGCGTAGAGTTCGAGCCCTTGAAGCGTTTGGTGAAAAAAACCGCCGAGGGGCCATTTCCGATGCCTTGATTGTCAGGTGTACCGGTGCTGGCTTTTCGGCGGCAAAACCAGCGCTGGCCACGAGTGTGATGCCCGAGAGGGCAAGTGTGGCCAATAAGATCGTTATCCAAATTTTTTTCATTTTGTATCCTCCTGTGGATTACGCACTTTACCGCGCGATGCCATGCAACCCGCAGTATCTTATAGACAATGTAGTGATCTGTGGATTACACCTGAGGATAAAAAAAATGTGTGTTTTTAGGTACGGCAGTGTAATAAATGGCCTTTGGCCCGGTCATGTTCGCAAAGGGTAAGGCCCCGAGGCCGCCCTGATGCCTCGTGCATCACAGGAGGAAAAAATGAAAAAAATTGAACTAAAAATTGAGGGGATGACCTGTGCACACTGCGAGCGGACTGTTGAAGAGGCAATTCGCGAAGCAGGTGCAGTGGGTAAGGCGAGCAGGGCGAACGGTTCGGCGACTGTCACTTATGATGAAAACACTGTCGACCTGCAGAAAATCCGCGAGGCCATCGAAGAGAATGGTTACTCGGTGAAGAGCTGAGGCTTCAATGAGCCAGCAAAAGACGCTCGATATTTCGGGCATGACCTGCGCCAACTGCGCGCTGCGGATTGAGAAAGGTTTAAGCAAACTTCCCGGTGTGCAGTCGGCGACGGTCAACTTCGCGATGGAGACGGCTTCGGTCGAGTATGACGAGGCCGTCTGTGAATTGCCGCAGCTGATTGGTAAAGTCGAGCAGTTAGGCTACGGCGCGGCAGAACAAAAAGAAGAAGAAAGCGACCAGCGCGCGGCAGAACGCTACCGCGAGTACGTGCACACCCTGCGGCTGTGGCTCGTCTCGGCGTTTTTGTCGCTGCCATTAGCCTACACCATGGTCGCGCATCTCGGCATTTCTTTTTTGCCGATGCCCGATATTCTCATGAACCCGTGGTTCCAGCTCGCGCTTGCGGCACCGGTGCAGTTCATTATCGGTGCGCGCTTCTATGCTGGGGCCTGGCGTGCGCTTTTAGACAAAAGTGCCAACATGGATACTCTTGTGTCTTTGGGCACATCAGCCGCTTTTTTCTATAGTCTGTGGATGAGCCTTACGCACGGTAGCCATGCACACCTGTACTATGAAACCAGCGCAGTCCTGATCACGCTGATTCTTTTGGGCAAGCTGCTTGAGGCGCGCGCCAAAGGCAAAACCTCTTCGGCAATCAGCAAGCTGATGCACCTGCAGGCGAAGAGCGCATTCGTTGAACGCGACGGCGCGGTGCTCGAAGTACCGATTGAAAAGGTGCGCGTCGGTGACATTGTGCGGGTTAAGCCCGGTGAGATCATTCCCGTTGATGCCACGGTCATCGACGGAGTGTCTGCGGTGAACGAGGCCATGATCACGGGTGAAAGTATGCCCGTGGAGAAGAAGGCAGGTGACGCCGTGATCGGTGCAACCCTCAACCAACTCGGTTCACTGCGCATTCGCGCTGAAAAGGTCGGCAAAGATGCAACACTCGCGCGCATTGTACGGGCCGTCAAAGAAGCGCAGGGTGCGCGCGCACCGATCCAGCGTTTTGCCGACCGTGTCTCCGCTGTTTTCACTCCCACTGTGCTGCTCGTGGCTGTTCTGACGTTTGTTGCCTGGTACTTTATTGTCGACGCAGGCAACTTTGCCCGTGCACTCGAGAATGCGATTGCGGTGCTCGTGATTGCCTGCCCGTGTGCCCTGGGCCTTGCGACACCGACATCGATCATGGCGGGTTCGGGCCGTGCAGCCGAGGCGGGGGTTCTCTTTCGCAGCGGAGTGCACCTTGAGCATGCGGGTGGTGTGCAGATTGTCGCACTCGACAAGACGGGTACGATTACCCGCGGCGAACCCAAGGTGACGGCGATCGTCACTGGCGAAAACGAAGCGGAGTTTTTGGCCATGGCGGCATCGGTCGAGCAGTTGAGCGAACACCCGCTGGCACAGGCAGTTGTCGCCGCCGCAAACGAGCGCAAGCTAACGTTCGCCGAGGTGCAGAACTTTCGTGTCTCGCCCGGTGGCGGCGTCGAAGCCCAGCATGCCGGCAGTATGATCTTGATCGGTTCACCGCGGTTCATGGCTGAGCGCCAAATCGCGCTCGCAGACTTTGCTGCGCACGCGACGGCGCTCGAATCACAAGGGCAGACAGTCGTGGCGCTCGCTCGCAATGGCGTTGTGGCTGGTCTCATCGCAATCGCCGATGAGATACGTCCCGAGGCCCGCGCTGTGATTGCCGAACTCAAAGAACTCGGTGTCGAAACCGTGATGATCACGGGCGACAACGAGCGCACGGCGGCAGCGATTGCAGCGAAAGCC
>JAEUSA010000062.1 GCA_016788945.1 Leptospiraceae bacterium | reverse complement strand
TTACTCTCCATGACACGGCGATGGCTTCAAACACACCTGTGCGCTGCTCGATGATCAGTGGAAAAACAATCATCAGTCGGCCCTGCAGATACAGCTGCACAGGAATTGCCGCATACGAGAGCATCATCCACCCCTGCATTTCGGGATCAAGCTGTGCGGTGAGCAGGCGCTCCGCGATGCGCGACGAACCTTCTATACTTTTGAACAAATGGTAATAATAGGGCGCAGAAAAAATCAGCGATGCGCCGAAGACGATCAACCAGATGAGCCAGCCGGCGCCGAGCACTGCGCCGTAGCGGCTAAAACCGCTGAACAGTGCACCTGCTTTGAGGGGGCCGCGCACCATATAATAGCCGACCATGCCGAGGCCTACCCCGATGTGCGGTACGGCAAAAACGATACCGACGACACTGATAAAGCCGGCAACTAAGAGTAGCATGCCGATAAAGCAGAGCAGCGTGCCCATGCCGAAGTTTTTGGCGTAACCTTTCCAGCCTATTTCGAGCGCGGTGCCGACATCGAAGGTTTCGGCTATGGGTATGCTGCTAACGGTACTTTCCTGCATGGGTCCGCATCGGCTCAGGGCGTTGGCCGCGAAAAGCAAATAATGACCGTGGGGGCATGTAGACTTGACGCGGCGCCTTCTGCTGCGGTTTTTATCCCCATGAAACAATGGTTGAACCCGGGCGGACGCATTATTGCCGGCGTCGCGCTGTTGTCGCTTTCGCCCATGCGCATGCTGACTTCGAGCGCGGCAGAATTGCCCGCGGGCGTACGCGATTTCAAAGCCGGCAAATATACGCTAAGCATCCAGCTGGAGAAACCCAACCGCGCGAAAGACGGCATTGAGGCCGAACTGTTTATTCCGCCGGGAGTTTCTGGGCCAACGCCGGCGATTGTGTTTGTTCACGGCAATTCACGGGACAAGAAATATTACCGGCGTGCTGCAAATTTCATGTTGCCCGTGGCGCCAGCAAAGAAGGTCATGGTGCTGAGCGTGCAGAACTGGTGGCCGCTCTCGGGTGATCACCTCGATGCCACCGAAGATACGCGCATCGCCATCAATACGCTCGTCAACCGTCTTGCAGCGGCAGGGGTGTTTCAGCCGAACCAGGTTTATCTCAGCGGTTTTTCTGCCGGCGGTTTTATCGCGATGGTGACTCTTCTGAAAAGCGTCGACTTCTACAAAGATGAAGGTTTTAGGCAGAAATTTGCGACGGCGAGGGCCGCTGAAATTGAAACGGCAAAAAAATCAGCTGAAGATTACTACTATACTGTTGAGAACCCCGGCAGGGAAGCAGGCTTCTTTTCGTACGCCGGTGTCATCAGCTTTAAAGGGAATTTTTACACGAAATACTTCGCCGAAGATACCCTGCTGAACGACGATGAACGCAAACAGTATACGCAGAAGCTGATGGCGGGCACGCGGGTGGTACTCACTGTCGGCGGCGACCAAGAAGCGAAAGACGTGAAAGTCGAAGTACCGCTTTGTCGTGACTTTCTCAAAAAATCTTGGGGCCTGAAACTCGACTACCATGAGTACGGCGATGATGTGCACGATATCACCAAAACCGATCAAGACCACCTGTGGGCGATGGCGACCGAACCCGCTGTGCAACCCGCTGCCGCAGCTGCCGTGCTGCCAGCCGTAAAAGAGACTGTACCGCCGGCGCGCTGAACGAACCTATTGCACCCGCTCATACACACGCATGGCGTGGTCGAGAAAATCGGTGAGTACGACGTATTTGCCGTCGGGTGAAACGTCGAGGCCCGTCGGTTGGTTACCGGCTTCAAGATCTTCAATGACCTTGAGTGTCGCGATATCGATCACCATCAGCCTGCCGAAGTCGGGGCCTTTGAGCAAGTAAGATTTCGGATTGTTGTGTCCCCGGCATGAGACATAGAGAAATTTTCCGTCGGGTGATTCGGCGATGGTGTTCGGGTTTGAGTATACTTTGACTTCCGCAGTTTTGGCATATTCGTTAATAAAATAAACTTTATTGCGCGCCATGTCAGAAACAGCAAAATAGTTTTCACCGCTTTTGAGCCGCACCGCATGGCGGTGCGAACCACCGGCAATAATCGTCTTGGTAATTTTCTGCTTTTCGAGATCAACCATTGCGGTTCTTCCCGCGCCGTCGCTGTCGTTTTTTCCGCCAAAGATCGCCGCCAGCATCGTCGTGCCATCGGTGGAAAAAGCCATTCCGCGCGGCACGCCGCCGAGTTTGATCTTGCGCAGCTCTTTCAGGCTTTCGACCGAAACGACGGAGATGTCTGAACTGTTCCAGTTACTGGCATAAACCGTATTTTCGACCGGGTTAAAGGCGAGCACCTTGGTCCATGACCCCGAAAGGTCTATCGAGCCGCGGTATTCGAGGGTGTCGAGAGCATAGCGGTGTATCGCCGAGGCCGCCATCTGGCTTACCCAGACTTCGCCGCGCGGGGGTACGACAACGCTTTCGACAAACCCGCCGCGTTTGGCGTACTGCGGCGGAACGGTGAGGCGGCTGACTTCACGCGTGAGCACATCGACAACCTCGATATGGTTGTCATCCAACAGCGGTAGAATAACCCGCGTGGGTGAGATAAACATGGCACTCTTCGGCTGTTTGCCCGTCGCAATGCGGTGCACGAAGCGGTGCTGCGCCGCCGGTGCATCGATGACTATCAAGGGGGTAACCGATGTGGCCGGATTGTCCACGAGCGAGACGCGAACCTCACGGCGCGCGCCAGTCAGGCCGTTTTCGACCGTCAGCAATAGTTCGCTGGCGTCGGCGGGCACATTGGTTATAGTGACCTGTGCCAAGGCCTGCGTCTTGTCGGTACGCGAGAAACGCGGCTTCACAGCGGTGCCCGCCACCGACATTTTCACCCCTTTGTAGGGTTGCAGAAAGAAGGTAGCACTGCAGCTTTTGCCGGTTTCGGCAGACGTGCAGCTGCCCTGTACGGGCAAAGGCAGCGGTACCGGTTTAGCCGCATGAAAAGGGGGGGCAAACAGCAAGATGCTGCCCGCAATAGTTAATAAGGGAGAAATCCGCCCGAGCATGTAACAGACCCGGAAATCTAACGGGGCGGACGAGCCAAAATATTCGCTCAAAGGGTGACGGGGGTTAGACGACATAATAACAGGGATCAATAGATGATAGAATTGAGCCGCCTCAATGGTAAGGTATTTTACCTGAACCACAATCTCATTGAGATTTTTGAGGAGACACCCGATACGGTGATTAAGCTCACCGACGGCACGAAATACGTAGTGCGCGAAAAGGTGGATGAACTGCTGAGAAAGATTATATCTTTTAATCGGCAGGTATTCGCCGAGAAGACACGGATCGAGTGATTATACAGGCCGGCGCGGCCAGCCTGTATAATCGCTTAACCAAACGGAGGAAAAATGGCAGACGCAGAAGATTTAGACCAGGAAGAAGGCGGCGACGAAGCCCCCGCCGCGCCCATATCCAGCGGCCGCTCGCGTATCGTAACGATCCTCATTTGGGTGGTCGCGGGTCTCATCGCGCTTGCGCTGATGTTTGTTATTTCTGTGATGGTGGCAAAATATTATAAGAATGCCGATTTTCAGGAAACGGAAAGCATTACCATCGCGCCACCTTCAGCACCGCCTTCGATTTTTAAAATCCAACATGAATTCCGCGTAAACACCGCGGATACCGATGAAGCGCACTACGCGCAGGCGACGATCACTCTCGGCTACGAAGGCGAAATCAACAAGCAGCTTGACGCCGAACTTGCCAAACGCCTGCCGCAGGTAATTCATATCATCAACATCATACTTGGCGGTAAACGAAAGGATGAACTTTTCACGCCGTTGCAGAAATTGAATCTGGGTGAAGAGATAAAGAACCAGATCAATATGATACTGCGTGATGGCAAAATTTCCGAAGTAATGTTCGAACAGTTGGTGGTAAGCTAATTCCCCGGAGGAACGTATGGGTGACGGTTCATTATCGCAAGAAGAAATAGATGCCCTATTGATGGGCACCGACGACATGGCGTCGCCGGGGGGAAAAGGCGGCGGCGGTGCAGCTGTTGCCGATAGCGGCGGCGGCCTGTCGCCGACCGAACGCGAACTTCTCGCCGATGCGTTTAACGACGCAATGCAGGTCGCCGGAGCACAGGCCGGCGCCATGGTCGGCAAGAATGTGCAGATCGCGAACGCGCAGGTAGATGAGCTGAGCCCGGCGCAGCTTTCCGCTGAATTGCCGAAGGGCGGTGTCATCGCCGAAGTGGCGATGGGCTCGACGCACACCGCGCTGGTCTATCCGAAAGATCTCGCGCGCCGCATCGCTCAGACGATGATGGGCGGCAGCGATGAAGGTGGCGACATCAACGATGCACACCTTTCGACACTGTCTGAACTGTCGCAGAGTATTATTTCATCGATCGCCAACGGTCTGAGCGGTAAGTTCAACGATTCGCTTTCACCCTCAATGCCCGAGATGAAAGTGTTCAACTCTCCGGCTGATGCGCCGCAGTTTACCGGTGGCATCGTCAAGATTTCGTATAACATTTCCGTCGAAGGAATGCCGGGTTCACGCATCACGCACTACGTCGACGCTTCTGCCGCGAACCGGTGGGCGAAGAGTAACCGCGCGGCGAGTGCGCCGCAGAACGCTTCGTTTGACATGGATTTCGGAGGTGCTGCCGGCGGCGGTGCCGGTGGCATGGGTGGCGGTGGAGTTTCGGTTAACCCGATCAACTTTCCGAGCCTACAGCAGAGCGGGGGCAGTGCACAGTTGCCGCCGAACCTCGAACTGCTGCTCGACGTGCAGATGGCGCTTACCGTCGAGTTGGGGCGCACGAAGAAATACGTAAAAGAAATTCTGTCTTTGGGTGAAGGTTCGATTATCGAACTCGATAAACTCGCGGGTGAACCGGTAGACCTGTTGGTTAACGGTAAACTGATTGCACGCGGTGAGGTTGTCGTCATCGACGAAAACTTCGGCGTACGCGTGACCGACATCGTCGGGCCCGCCGAGCGCGTTGCCAGAATGACGGGCGGGTAAGACCCGGCCAAACGCGCGGGCGTCTCGCCCGCAGAAATATACAGGCAGCTACCGTTGGGTGGCGCTCTGCGTGCGGTTCGCACCGGCGAATTGCAGCGCCTGCAAATTTCTGGTTTAGGCAGGGTTGATTACTGGCCTTAGTCTAAGAATATCAAGGTATACCCACGGCGCTGACCTGATTTGACCCCTCGGAGCGTACGCCTTTACGCGAGTGCGCCTGTATGCGGAAAAAGTAGGTCGTGCCGACTTCAAACGGTAAAGTATTCGTCAGACGGGGCAGCGTTGCCGTGCGCACCAGATTGATATTGTAATCGTCTTTGGAGTGCAGAATTGTCGGCACGCTGCCGTTTAAAATGAGCGGTTCCATGCTGAACACTTCGCTGTCACCGATTTCGGTGCGTGATATCAGAATGTTGTAACCATCAAACGTCTGCTCTTGATTCTGCACGGTATAGCTGAGTTGCATGATGCGCCCCGGCAATGCCGTCACAGAGATGCCCGTCGGTCGTTTAAGGTAGCGCTCTTCATCGAAGGGTATGCTGGTGCCACATTGCAATAAAATGAGTAGTAGGATTGTTAGCGCGGAAAATTTCATAACCCGACACATGATTGCCGCGTAACCGCGAAGCAGGCGGTCAAACCCTTTCGCGATCTATAGGGACCCCAGCCAGCTCTTGATCTCGGACAAAATTTTGTCTTTGTCTGTTCTGACATATTTACTCAACAGAATATGGTTGCCGTCGGCTATTTCGACAAGTTTGTTTTTTGCGCCGCGTGACTGCGCCTTGCCGAGTTGCGGGAACAGACTGCGAATTCGACCGATATCGATCGTGTCATCAAAATGTTTGGCATCTTTGTAGTAGAAAAGAGTGAGAACCGGTGGGGTAACGGAAGTAATATTGGCGTCGGTCATGACATAGCGGCGCAATTCATTGAGGGCGATGAGCGCAGAAAATTTCTGCTTGCGCAGCCAGTAATTGTAATAGTCGGGATGCTGCCTCTTGTCGGGGTCTTCTTTCCAGCTTGCATCGCGCTCCTTACCCATAATAGAACTCGCGAGTCGAAACCCACCCGGAAAATTGAGTACGCGCGTGGTTTTATTGCCGAAATCCCACAGCGGCGAGGCAAGAATCAGTGCGTGTATTTTGTCGCCATGCTTAGCCCCGAGATAGGTCGCAATCAGCGCGCCCGTCGAGGTGCCGATGACGATAATTTTTTTCCCGAGTTTGGGCATCATGCGCAGGGCCTCTTCACCGGTCTGCAGGTATTGCTGAAAAGTCACAGCAGCCTGCGCGTTGGCATCGAGGCCGTGTCCTGGCAGGCGCAGGTAGTAGATATTGGCGTTGAGTTCTTCGCCAAGCACATCGGTCACCGCTTCGCCTTCGGCGCGTGAGGCGCCAAAGCCATGAATGTAGAGAATCGCCGTGCCGTCGTTGGCAGAGTTATTGACGACGAGGCGTTCGGCGCGGTGTTCGGGTACACCGACGGCGAGTGAGAAATTTCGCCGGCGTTCGGCATAATCGGCGAACGTTTGCGCAGAGATTTCACTGACATAGGTGTACTGCAGATCGGCCTGGCGACAATACGCCCGGGTGTAGAAGATGCCACCGGCGATGA
Source organism: Leptospiraceae bacterium (assembly GCA_016788945.1). GTDB lineage: Bacteria > Spirochaetota > Leptospiria > Turneriellales > Turneriellaceae > Turneriella. Next base: position 3,004 of record JAEUSA010000062.1, on the reverse strand, counting down.
ACAAGACGAGGAGTATCTTTCTGCGCATGGCCTAAATGCACTTGTCATGTGAGATCGACGAGCAGAATATTGCTTTGGGGCGATCTGATGCCCCCTGAAGTCACAAATGAAATCAAATAAAAAGAATAAATCCACTCTGGTTTTGGTCGATGGCCATGCAATGGCATACCGTGCACATTTTGCGTTTGCGGGCCAAAACCTTACCGACGACAAAGGGCATGCCACCGAAACGACATTCGGCTTTTTCCGCATGCTCGCAAAGTTGATTGCCGACCGCAAACCGACGCATCTCGTCATTTGTTTTGATCCGGGCCGCGACGAAAATCCGCGCTATGAGATGTACAAGGAATACAAAGCCAATCGCCCGCCGATGCCTGACGAATTGCGCAGGCAGATCGAAGATATTCAGCACATCGCCGGTGAACTCAATCTGCCGCCACTGATTGTCGATGGCGCCGAAGCCGACGATACCATCGCCTCCATCGTCGAGCAGCATAAAGAAGATTTTGACAAAATTGAAATTGTCTCGGGTGATAAAGATCTCTACAACATTCTCTACAAAAATGTCGTCATGCTGCGCTCGAAAATGGGCGTTTCGGAAATGGAAGAGATAAATGAAGCATGGGTAAAAAACAAGTTAGGCATCACGCGCGAGCAGGTGCCCGACTATATGGCACTCGTCGGTGATACGGCAGACAATATTCCGGGCGTAAAGGGAGTCGGCGAAAAAACCGCCTCAAAGCTGATCGCTGAGTACAAGAGTCTCGACAAGATCTATAAGAATCTCGCGAAAATCAAACCCGACGGTCTCAAGGTAAAACTCGAAACCAGCCACGACATGGCTTATGTCTCGCAGAAGCTGGTCACCTTGCGCAAAGATATCAAGCTCAAAGTCAAGCCTGCGGCGATGGAACTCAAACTGAACCCCGAGAGCGCAAACATCTTCCGTGCGCGTAAGCTGCCGGCAGTCGCGAGCGAATGGGAGAAGGTCCTTAAGGCGCAGGGCGTCGTGGCCGCTACCTTCGACTCTGCCAGTGGAGTGAATAAGGGTAGTGAGCGGCTTAAGCCGGGCGCAGGCGAAGCGAGCCGGACCGAGATAGCCAAATTCTGCCAACAAACTCAAGTTGTAAAAACGGCGGCAGAACGTTCGGCATTGCTCAAAGAGCTGGCAGGCGTCGATGAAATCTGCGTCGATACCGAAACGACCGGCCTTGCCATTCACGATTCGCAGCTTTTCGGCATCTCGTTCGGCTGGATGCACGGAAAAAAGTATAAAAGCGCGTACATTCCTTTGCCCGGCAATGATACCGGCGCGGGCCTCAACGGCGATTATGCGGATGTCGAAGCGGCGGAAAAATTATTGCCCGCGATCAAAAAATTTCTCGAACACAAATCACCGGCGAAAGTCGGGCAGAACATCAAATTTGATCTGCAGGTTTTTCGCGCGGCCGGCATCGAAGTCGAGGGATATACCGACGATACCATGCTGATGTCGTACCTGCTTAACCCGAATGTGCGCCGCCATAATATGGATGACATGGCAGAAGACCATCTCGGCTATAAGACGGTCACGTTTGACGAGTTGGTTGGCAAGGGTAAGAATGCATTACCCATCGGCGCCGTACCGTTAGAGAAGCTGACACACTATGCATGCGAAGACGCCGAAGTCACATTGGCTCTCAAGCATGCCGTGTTTCCCAAAGTGAAACAGGCAAAACTCGACAAAATTTATACAGATCTCGACGTGCCGCTCGCCAAGGTGCTGGCCGACGTCGAATACGCGGGTGTGTGTATCGATGTGGCGTATCTCGGTGAATTGGGCAGGGAATACAAAAAGAAGATCAGCCACGCAGAAAAAAAAATCTCCCGGCTTGCGGGCGAAGACTTCAACATTTCATCGACAAAGCAGCTGCAGGTGATATTGTTCGAGAAGCTGAAGATTGAATCGGGCCGTAAGACCGAAAAAGGCGCGCTGTCGACCGACCAGAATGTGCTCGAAGAACTGCGCAGTTCACACGCTATTATCGGCCATATTCTCGATTACCGCTTCTATTCGAAGCTGTTGAGCACCTACGTCGAGGCGCTGCCGCAGCATGTATCGAAGGCCACCGGCCGGGTGCATACCTCGCTGTCGCAGGTCACCGCCGCGACCGGCCGGTTGTCGAGTATTGATCCCAATCTGCAGAACATACCGATCAAAGGTGAAGAGGGTTCAGCGCTGCGTGCGGCTTTTATTGCCTCTAAAGGCCGTAAACTCTTGAGCCTCGACTATTCGCAGATCGAACTGAGAATTCTCGCGCATTACTGCAGCGATGAAAACCTGATCGCGGCGTACAAAAGCGATCAGGATATTCATGACCGCGCTGCCTACATGCTTTTTCGGTCGCGCTACAACGAAACAAAGGCCGATTTTAGCGGCGAAAGCCGGGATGTCGTGTTCGAAGTGAACGCCGCCGAACTCAAAAAAATGAAAGCAATTCCCGCTTTTGCGGATTTTCGCTCGCAAGCGAAGGTCTTGAATTTTTCGATTGTTTACGGTGTCACCGAATTTGGCCTTGCGCGCAACCTCAGCATTACCCGCGGCGAAGCCAAAGAACTGATGGCGAACTATTTTGCCGCTTTTCCCGGCATCAAGACCTATATGCAGCAGGCGATTGAGGCCGCACGCGAGAAAGGTTATGCAGAAAATCTGTTCGGCCGCCGCCGCATCATCGGCGACCTCAAAAACAGCAATCGGTTCGTCCGCGAGGGCGCGGAGCGCCTTGCGATCAATACCCCGATACAATCGACGGCGGCAGACCTCATCAAAAAAGCCATGATCGCCATTCAACAGAAAATCCGCCATAATAAAATGGAATCGCGCATGGTACTGCAGATTCATGACGAATTGTTGTTCGACGTTGCAGCGGGCGAGGAGCAAGATCTTAAGGCGATGGCGCAAAAGGAGATGGAGGGTGTGGTTGCGCTGCAGGTGCCGCTGAAGGTTTCAGGAGCTTTCGGCCGC
>JAEUSA010000213.1 GCA_016788945.1 Leptospiraceae bacterium | reverse complement strand
GCGGTTGCGGCCAAGGACATACTTCCCGGCCAATTCACGCGCGTGGTCGGCCGTGCTTGGGAAACATCGAACAATCCAGGTATCAAGCTCATCAACTGCCTTGTCGGGGTGCCGCAAGCTTACCCCATTCAGGAAATCTTCACGCGCGTTGAGGCGCATAATCACCACCGCCTTGCGGCGTTAGAAACAAAATCCCAGACACTGGAGCAACGCGCGGCTGACGCAGAAAAGAGACTCTCTGCCGCGAGAGATCAATTGCACCATGACAAAGCCGCTGCCGACACCCGCATAGCCGCGCTCGAAAAAAACCTTGTGGAACAAGGACGCCGCCTGAATGACGAACTTATAGCGCGCAGACAGCAAGAAATCCGCCTTGCGAAATTAGAGCAAATGTTGCAGAAACAAATCATCGCCAGGCAATGAGGTGGAGCGGCTTTGATCAAAGGACTTGACGCGTCGCAAAAATAGGGCAATGTTTGGCATGACCGACCTGAAAGAAGAGATTGAAGTTCTCAGACAGCGCATTAGCGCATTAGAAGAATCGCGCCTCACAAAAATAAAGACTGCACTGCGACGAAAAAAAACTGCGGTGAAGATCGCTATCATCGCGGGCATTATCGTTCCCGTGGCGATTTATGCGGCAGCGGGAGTGATACCGTATTCTTTTTCTGCGGGTAGTGCTGCTGTGGCAACAGAAGTCAACGCGAATTTCACTTATCTGAACAATGTTTCCGTGCCGATTGGTGGCATCATTGCGTGGCATCAGGATCTCACGGGGGTGCCGGCGTTGCCGGGTAGCGGCGAATGGGTCAAGTGCGACGGGCAGACGCTCTCTGATGCCAATTCGCCGATGAACGGTCAGGTGATACCCAATCTCAACGGCAATGGGCTCGGCGCAAATTCGCCGGGGCATACCGCTAAGGTGCAGATGTTCTTACGTGGTGGAACAACTTCGGGTACGGGCCAGCAAGATGCATTTCAGGGGCACTGGCATCAAATTGATTATCATACCGCAGGTGGCGTAAGTGGGAGTATCGGCGCAGCTGGGGCAGACACCGCATTCGCAAGTTTTTCCACCTCTCGCGTACGAGCGGGTAATGCTTTTTCAGATGGTTCGAATGGCACCCCTCGCACCGCAAGCGAAACTCGGCCATCAAATATGTCCGTCGTATGGATTATGAGAGTGAAGTGACACCGCAGCGCGCAAGCATTGGAGAACAAAAGAGTACAAAAGAAAGAAGTATCATGCACACGGTAAACAAGCTCAAAAATGACGGGAAAACTTCTTGCCGCGGTGAGTGGGTGGGTATAGGCTCGATGCCGCAGTTTCAGCGGCAAATGCCCTGAACAGGGAGAACTATGCGTAATAAAATATTAATCCCCCTTCTTTTCGTGGCTGTGCGTGGTAGTGTTTCTGCGGCACAGATTACGTTCTCGGCGGGCAATCCGGCCGTTGCGGACGATGTGAATGCCAATTTTACCGAACTGTATAATGCGAAGTGGACTCTGACGGCCACGGACTTGAGTTACAGCGCGGGTAACGTTGGCATTGGCGTGGCGAACCCAGGTGTAAAATTTGGTATTATGGGCGGTACGGCTGTAACGCTTGCAGGCGCTACGGGGTTCGGTGTATTCGGCTCTGCGACGGGTAATCATATTGCTGTCGACACGAACCAGATTCAGGCAAAGTCGAATGGCACAACGGCGAATGGCCTGAGACTCAATCCGTTGGGTGGTAACGTGGGTATTGGTGTCGCCACGCCGAACGCAAAACTCCACCTCGACGGCGGTTCTGCGGTTACACTGGCTGGTGCCACAGGTTTCGGAATTATCGGCGATAGTGCAGGTGCTCATATGGCGATATCCACGACGCAAATTCAAGCCAAGGGGTCGGCGACGACGTCGGCGAGTTTGCTTCTTAATCCTTTAGGCGGATCTGTTGGGATTGGCGAAGCTGCGCCGGGATCAAAACTCGACGTAAATGGCAACGTAAACGTGAATGGAGGTAGCTGGTTTACCTGGAACAATTCTACAACTACAGGGCTTCAATGCTTTGCCGGCGGATCATGCCAATTCAACTCAGGAAACCACTTGGATCATAAAATTGGTGCTGGCGGCCTTTTTAGATTCTACGCGTCAGACAATGACATAGTCTTTCGAGTCACTGAATCCGGTACGGCGGGTTTTTATGATGCCAGCGGCGTTCTACAATGTACTATTACAGCAGGTGTTCATAATTGTACTTCCGATGCGCGCCTGAAAACTAACATACTGCCATTAACAGGCGTCCTTAACAAGCTCGCCAATATCCGGGGGGTTTCCTTTTATAAAAAAAATGCTGAGGGAAAATTTCTGGGCGTCATTGCACAGGAAGTGCATTTGGCCTTCCCCGAATTGGTGTCCGTAAACGAAGACGGTTATCTCATGGTTCAGCATACGGGTCTCTTCGGACCGATCATCCAGGGTATTAACGAACTCAAATCAGAAAAAGACACGCAGGTTCTCGCATTAGAGAAACGCGCGGCAGAAGCGGAGCAAAAATACGCCGCACTTCTGAAACAGGTGCAGCAAGAAAAGGCGCAGGCCGATGCGCGGACGGCGAAGCTCGAACTACGGTTGGTACGGCTTGAGGCCAGTCTTGAGAAAAACCGGGTGGTGGCGCGGCGGTGAGGGCAATCAATCAAATACCGACTTTTCCAGCCCTGCTTGTTTGCAGATCGACTGCAATGTACCGACGGGGATTTCTTTGCGAGGGTATGGAATGATGACCGTGCGACCCTCTTTTACGTACTTCACATGGCTGCCTTTCTGTGATTTGAAAACAAAGCCATGGTGTCGAAGGACTTTTAGGATATGCTCTGCTGACGGCAGCTTAGGCATTCACAGCAAATTCGCGCACGTGAATGTCAAGCGCGACCGGCAGATTTTCGGGTGCCGAATCTTCAAAATAAAGATCCACAGCTTCTTTGAAGTTTGCCGTAGCTTCGTCATCAGTCTGGCCGAAGCTGCTGATCTCAAGATTCAAGCCACGGGCAACAACGTATTCGCCTTCGCGATATGTTACATATTGAATTTTCTGCATCGCTACTGTAGCAAGTATAGTGCATGGGCCGAGCGGCAACCATTTTTTACAGGGCACGCCCCGCACGGCGGGGGTACCGAAGTATGAAATGCTCCAGCACAACGCTCCCTTCCTTCGCAAGCAGGGGTGGCTTCTTAGCCGGGGTGAGTCTACTTCTCCTCGTCGCCATGCTACTGCCGCTCCCCCTCTCCGCGGCAAAAGAACAGGCGACGTTCAAGGCGAAGCCGGTCACCATTGACGCCGAGGCGCCTGCTAAGAAGCTCGTTTTTCTCGACTTCTATAATGAAGCCAGCGATGCCAACCTGCAGTACCTGTCGCAGTCGATCGGTAATGCGGTCGACACCGCGATCAAAGACAAATACCGTTATTCGCGAATTCCCGAAGCGACGTGGAAAAAATACACGAAAGACAATAACTGGACTGAAAAAGATTTCTACGATCGCAAGAAAGTGCGCGAGATGGGCAAAGCCCTCGGCGCCGACGGCGTCATCTACGGTAAGTATAATTCGGCGGATCAGCAGCTTGAAATTCACGCGATCATTTTTTCGGTAATCGACGGCGAGGTCGTCGATGAACAGGACGCGAAAGCCCCGATCAGCGCCGAGATGTTCGAGACGATCAATCAGGTGTCAGACAACCTCGCAAAAAAAATCAAAGACCTGTTCGTGCCTTCAGATCGCGGCGCGCTCACGCGTTCGTTGCTGTTTCCGGGTTGGGGGCATTTCTATAAGCAGCGCACCGGTTGGGGCAATTTCTGGATGATTTCGGGTGGCACCGCGCTCGCTTTTACGGCGACGATGACGACGATGTTTATTGTTATACGGGCGCAATATGCGGCATATGAGCCACAGGTTTATAAAAATAGCGCGGGCGGTACCGGCCACTATAATCAGACCGAGGCGCAAGCGGAGTTCGATCGCCTCGAAGCTAAGGGCAATCAATACGGGCAGTTGGCCTTGATCGGCGGCGGCATCACGGCGGGCATTTGGCTGATCAGCATGGCGCATGCATACTTCATCGCACCCGATGCAGGTAATGTGCTGCGCAAAGACAACAAAACCGCGGCGCTGCCGGTACAGTTTCATCTTGGTGCCGACCATTCACAAATACCGAGTCTGCGCGCGTCGTTTTCGTATACGTGGGGATTTCAATGATGGGGGAATTTATGGCTAAAGAGCTTTGCCGAACTGTGCATAAACGAACGATACTGGTCGCTGCCGTTGCTGCATTCTCTCTTCTGACGCCGGCATGCAAGATCAATAAAGACGCGAATTGTCTGAATCCGAAGGCTTCGTGTTACAAGAAGGACACGGAGGCGCCACGGGTCACGAATACCAACAAACCATCGTCAGTCACCAACGATTCGACAGCAGTGGATACGCTTTCCGACTTAGTGCTAACTTTTTCTGAACCTATGTTGAATGCGGGAGAGAAGAGCAATTACCCAAATCCTGCGGGTTCTGGAGCTGGCCAGCTTGTAATTCAATCGGTTACAAAACTTAGCGACCTGTCTTATCAACTTTCTCTTACAGGCAGCTTAGATTTTGGTCCAATTACGTTTGATTTAAGCGCATTGACAGATTTGTCAGGCAACAAACTTTCTAATTATACCGTGACATTGCAGGGTGGCGTTGTTGATTTAAAGCCGACTTATTTAGGCACCGGCGGTTACACCGTGGCGACCGTGAAATGGAAAAATCAGAATTCAGTTACCGTTAACTTCCAGTTTAAGAAAGGTGGCTCGAGCTGCGCCGTTGGCTCCGTAGATATTACGTCGGGAACCGCGCTAAGCGGTAGTAATGTACCAATCTATGCCGGCATACCCGCTAATGAACAAACTGCAACAATCAACATTGCAGAGGTTACTGTCAATCCAACAATAGTTCGAATCTGTATGACGAATGCTGGTGCGGGTCTGAATACCGAGTTGTTTTTCAATATTCGCCGGGACGATACAGCGCCGGCGACAACCTCATCGCAGGCGAACAATGCTAACTTCTTGTTCCCAGGCAGCGTGACCTTGACCTGCTCTGACAACCCAGATCGCATAGCATACACAATAGATGGCCCAAGTCCCGTTATTGCCATAGGCCCGCCAATTTCGATCACTACCGGAAGCCAATATGACAATGCGACCGGGGTGGTTCTGAGTGCACCAACGGCGCAAGGAGAAAGAAGTCGCGTAGTACGCTTTGCATGTGTTGACGCCGCCGGACATGTTGAGGCAGTTCAGACTTTTACATACAATGCCAAATTGTACTGGGCTCCCTTAGCTGGCAGTTCAATAAATTGGGATTGGGCTCACTGGGAATAGATCTGGATACGAAGAACTTCTGGTCATGGAGGAAGCCCCTGATTTCCATTGCCGCCGCCGATCGGCCGTGCAGGCCGGCCGTATCGACCGATGCGTGCGCCCCTCATTTCGCTTTCTGCGCTCTTATTGACTTTATCGGTTAGCGCAGCGCCACGCAGCCAGACGGTGCATTTGCCCGCGGCAAGCGATGTGCCCGCTAAGAAATTAATCTTTGTTGATTTTTATAACGAGGCGAGCGATGCGAATCTTGCTTTTCTGTCAAACTCGCTCGCCGATGCAGTGAACGGCGCGATTCAGGGGCGATACCGCTATACGGCAATTGCCGCGGCCGAATGGAAAAAATACGCAGCGGAGAATAAATGGCTCGCCGCCGATTTTGCCGACATCAAGAAGATACGAGAGATGGGGCTGGCGCTCGGTGCCGACGGTATTATTTTCGGCAGTTTCAAGTCATCGGCAGATTCGCTCGAGATTCACGGTGTGATTCTGTCGGTCGTCGACGGCGAGACGCTCGGCAGCGAATCTGGAAAAACAAAGCAGAATTCCACGATGTTCAATGACATCAAGGCGCTTTCAGAACGGCTTGCCGTAAAAATCAAAGACTTGTTCATTCCATCAGATCGTGGTGCGCTGTGGCGTGCGGCAGCGTTGCCGGGCTGGGGGCATTTCTACAAAGAGCGGCGCGACTGGGGCTATTTCTGGGCGATCAGCACCGGTACCGCAGCGGCGATCACACTCTTTTCGACGACGGTCTTTCTCGTTTACCGCAGTAAGTACCAGCAATCGGCGCCAGAACTCTACCGCAACTCACAGGGTCATATCGGTTTATACGATGAGGCGGCGGCGCAGGCAGAATTTGACAGGCTGGAGAGCGCAACGAATTTATGGGGCAAGATTGCTATGGGCGGCCTCATCACTACCGCAGTCTTTTATGCCGGTAATCTGCTGCATGCGTGGCTCATTAAACCCGAGATCGGAAATATTCTGCCCGATGCACGGCAGTCATTTAAATTTGGCGTGACGAGCGACGAAGCACGGGGCACACGGATAAACCTCGCATTTAGCTATG